>NZ_JAUIRR010000006.1 GCF_030577135.1 Sulfurimonas sp. hsl 1-7
GTTATCGTTTACTATATCGCAGCTGCAATCACTGGTGGTGGTAGAGTTGATGATGAAACTGAACAACTTGGTCTTGATGAAGCTGTTCATGGCGAAAAAGTTCTTAATCTATAAGAACTTTTCGATATTGAAAAAGAGAGAAATCAGATGAAAAAAATAGAAGCAATCATAAAACCGTTTAAACTAGAGGAACTAAAAATTGCTTTAGTTGAAATCGGTATAAGTGGTTTAACAGTTGAAGAAGTACAAGGGTATGGAGAAGCGAAAAAACATTCTGAACTTTATAGAGGTTCAGAATATCAAGTAGATTTTCTTCCACATATGAAGTTGGAGATCGTTGTTGCAGATGATGAAGTTACGAAAGTAACAGATGTAATAAAAGAGGTTAACCATACCGGTAAAGTTGGTGATGGAAAAATCTTTGTATCTCCTATGGTAAATGTTATTAGAATTCGTACCGGTGAAACGGGAGAAAGTGCTGTAGGATAACAAAATGTATCTCGTTACAGCGGTAATAAATAAAGCAAACCTCAAAAATGTTTTAGAAGATCTTTTTTCTAATAATTTTGAAGGGATAACTGTTAGTGACGTTATCGGAAAAGGCTCTTTCGGATTGAAAGAAGCTGATAACGGTATGACGGATTTAGTGGAAAAAGTAAAGTTGGAGATGGTTGTCTCTACACTTGAAAACAGAGAACTTGCTATGGAATGTGTCCGTAGCAATGCCCATGATCTTGGCCGAGGTGCCGGAAAAATGTGGTGGATAGAAGTTGGTGGTGTTGAGCGTATTCGAACAGGTGAAAAAGATAAAGATGCCTTAACAACACAGATTGATAAAAAAATTAGAAACACATCACATACGATTACTACACATGTAGATACCCCGTGTAGCTAAGCCTTATATTTAATTAAATCTCCGTAACACTCGTTACAAATTGAAGAGTTAAAAGTAAATAGATACAGTTACAAAATTGTTCATTTACTAAATGTTAACTCTTCTAATACTACAATTCTGTCATGAAAATTAAATCGTTATTGGTAATTTTATTGTTATCATTGTTTAGTATAGCTTTAGAGGCACAACTGTATATCAACAATGCAGAGAGTGTTTCAGTGGAAAAAATAGCTACACAAACTATGGATATTGTAGAAGAAGTTGATGACGATGACAGACTGTTTTTTGCACTTGAAGATGGTGTAGACCACTCTTATATACCGGTGAAAAAAATAGATTTTCATAACACTATATTTACGCAAGAATTCTCGATAGAGATTCATAGACCTCCTATAGTTTTATAATAAACCTCCCTGATTCAAAACAAATTTCACAAATAATCAACAATATAGCATTGTCTATATTACACAAATTTCAATTATAAACTAAGGATAAAAATATGAAAAAAATTCTTGTATCTACATTAGTTACGGCTACTGTTTTATTAACTCAAGTTCAGGCACAAAGTGTTCAAAAAGATTCGATCAAAGTGGAAAAATCATTCAAAAGTAGTTTTGATATTCAAGTATTAAAAGATGCATTTATTGATGCTGCTGCACAGGAATCGTGGATCTTAAAAAGTACCTCTGCAGAAGGATTGATTTTAGAGAAAAACTTTTCACAAAAAAGCAAATATTATAATCACGCAGCATACCGTGGTCAACGTAAAATCATTCACGAAACGGTAGAATTAAAAGTAAATCTGGCTGAGAGCGGATTTTCAATGAGTTTACATCTAAAGGATAAAGACTCAAAGATTGCTGATGAAGCACAAGATTCTTTAGAAGACTTACAAAGCAAAGTTTATACAAACTTAGTTAAGACTACATTGTAGATTATGGTGCTGCATCTGCAGCACTATAAAAATAACTTAATTGATCAAATATTGTAAGAGTTCCGGATCAAGATCTTTTTTGATACCCGCAACTTCATCAATACTTTTTAGGTTAAAACCGTTTTTATCATAACAGATGATAGATTCTTGCTCTCCCATTAGCAAAGCATCTATGGCATAATGTACAAACTTGTATCCCATAAGACGATCGTAAGAGCTTGGATTTCCACCTCTTTGTATATGCCCAAGAACCGTAACCCGTGCTTCAATTCCAACCTCTTTTTCAAACCACTCCGCGATCTCGCTTGTATCTTGTTTTATACCTTCAGAAACTATGGCTAAAAAGTAGCGTCTTCCATGGTGAAGTTGCTTTTGAAATTCGTTTACGTAAAGCTCTAAATTGTAAGGAATTTCAGGAATTAAACAAAGTTCACTCCCCGAAGTTAAGTGTGATACTAGTGCTAAGTAGCCACAATCTCTTCCCATTGTCTCTATCACAAATGCACGTTTAAACGATGATGCAGTATCACGAATAGAATCAAGTGCATTTCGGATAACATTTAATGCAGTATCAACTCCTAGGCAGTACTCAGTTCCGTTAATGTCGTTATCGATTGTAGATGGGATACCGCAAAATTTTATTCCATGTTCTTTGTAAAAGATGTCAAGTCCACGAAATGAACCGTCACCCCCTAGCACTATAAGCATATCTATATTGTGTTGATCAAGATTTTTCTTTGCTATTTTTCTATACTTTTTCTCTAGAAAACGCTTACTTCTAGCACTTCCTATTTTAGTACCGCCTTTAGTGATAATACCGGCAACGTCCGCATAAGTTGCTTGCTCTATATTATTGTCAATCAACCCTTCATAACCGTCATAGATGAAGTAGGGTATTAAGCCTTTTTCTATAGAGTACTCCACAAAGTGTTTGATCGCAGGATTCATCCCTGAAACATCACCACCGGAACATAAAATAGCTATATTGTTATCCATTGCAACCTCGAACTGTATTTCTTAAAGTATTGTATCCAATTGTTGGGAATTCATCAACTAATCTCTATGGAACACTATTTGAATATTTCAGCTCTAGAGGATGATATTATGAGCAAACCATTACAAACAAACCCAATAAAACTATCACAGCCTATGGGAGCATTATTATGTTTTTTAGGTATTAAAAATTGTATGCCTCTTATGCATGGAGCACAGGGATGTGCTTCATTTTCCAAAGTCTTTTTTACAAGACATTTTAGCGATCCTATAGCGATCCAAACAACCGCGGTTAATGACATTACAGCTGTAATTGACGGCGGGGAATATTCAATCTCCGAAGCGATTAAAAACATCACAAAAAAAGTAACACCCGATTTAGTCGGACTTTTTACAACGGGGATGACCGAAACCAAAGGTGACGATATTAAAGGTGCATCCGTACTACTCAAAGATGAGCAATTGATGTGTTATGTCAATACTCCCGATTTTGAAGGTGGACTAGAGAGCGGTTTTGCAAAATCTATAGAGGCAATTGTTGATCAGCTGGTCAAAGAGCAAGAGAGTATAGATAGTAATAAAGCGGTAATTATCCCCAATGTAAATTTGACACCTATAGAGGTTGAAAAGATAAAAGAGGAGATAGCAAAGTTTGGATTTGAAGTGTATGCACTACCAGATTTAAGTGATTCTTTAGACGGGCATCTTGGTTTAAAACAAGGGGCACTCAGCAGCGGCGGAATAAGTGTTGAGGAGATAAAGTCTTTAGGTGATGCAAGTGTAGTTATCTCCATCGGTGCTTCAGTTAAAAAAGCGGGAGATTTACTGCAAACAAAAAATGAAAAGATGGAACATCTGCATTTTGACACTATTAGCGGTTTATTGGCAACGGATGCTTTTTATAAGGCACTCATGGAGTTTAAAACGATCTCAAAACCGCATCCGAGTGTAGTGAGATGGAGAAAAAGATTGCAAGATGCACTTTTAGATACCCATTTTGCAATCGGTGGAACAAAAATGATCATAGCACTCGAAGCTGATCAGGCTTTAAGCGTTGCTACAACAGTTTTAGAAGCCGGAGCAGATATTAAAACTATTGTTGTACCGACAAAAACAACCCTGTTGGATCATTTAGAGTGTGAAGTACTAGTGGGAGATTTTGAAGATGTAGAAGAGAGGCTTGAAGATGCAGACCTTTTAATTACAAACTTTCACGGTGAACGCATCGCCTATGAGCATCACAAAGCGTTATTACTGCGGGGCTATCCAAACTATGAAACTGTAGGAAATCAGCTAATTAACGACACCTTGTATGAGGGGAGTTGTTATCTCCTTTTTAGTTTGGCAAACCTTATAAACTCCTCTGCTCACCACTAGAAATTTCTCTAAGGAACACTTTCTGTATATATGAATACATATACATAAAAATATGGAGAGAAATCATGGCTTCAACAATTACAGTGACATCAAATGTCGGTGGAGTAGGAACAATTAGAGTTGCTTTTGCAACAAATGACAACGAGAACATTGATGCACACTTTGGAAGTGCTAAACAATTTAATGTTTATGATATCTCAAGCGAAGGTTTTGATATCTCTACGATCATCAAAATAGATAGCAAAGATACAGATAAAACAGTAGCGTTATTAGATAAATGTGACATAGTTTATTTTGTAAATATCGGTCCTACGGCAGCTGCAAAAATTATTAATTCCGGCGTTTTCCCAATTAAATACAAAGAGGTTGTTTCAATTGATGAAGAGCTTAAAAAAATTGTATCGATGCTAGGTACAAATCCACCACCGTTTATTAAAAAAATAATAGAGAAAAAGGCTGCATAATGGAAAATGTTTTTATAGATACTTTAATAGGCCAAGTAAGAGCTCTTGATCAGTTTGGAACATGGGCAAACCGTGAAGATGAAGATATTCTCAAAGAGAAATACGTAAAGAGTAAAGAGGAGCTAAAAAACATCCCAGTAATTGCAGACATTGATGAGATGCAGATCCAAGATATCCGTTTGATCTATCAATCTGTAGCACTTGCGTTTGAAAAAGAAACAGGGATAATGTGTTCAGTAGTTATGGAGATGAGTCATGAAGGTTTTGGTCGTGCAGTTGTGATCGCAGACAAGATCGTAATCGTGAACAAGTTTTTTAAAGATGCTCACCGTTTCTCTTTTAGAACATATGAGAAGCTTGTTGAAGAGGGTGAGAAGATGGTTCAAGACGCAATTAAAATTTATAACGAGTATAAAAAGTAGGAGGTAAAAAATGGCTAAATATGGAATTTTTGTAGGTACTGCAGGTGGAACTAGTATGAAAGTAGCGGACGTATTAGCAGAGGAGTTCGGTATTGATGAAGATGATATTATCAATATGGAAGAGGACTTTGATGATGTAGAAGAACAACTTCTTGAATATGATGTGCTGTTTTTAGGAAGTTCTACATGGGGTCAAGGTGATCTGCACTTTTCTTGGGTAGATCCAATTTTAGAGATAGAAGATGACGGGGTTGACTTCAGCGGAAAAACAGTTGCTTTTTTCGGTGCAGGTGATTGTAAAAAACATGGCGAGCACTTTTGTTCAGCTTTAGGAAAACTTCACCAAACATTTACAAATGCAGGGGCAAAAGCTATTGGTGCTATTGCTAAAGATGACTATAACTATGAGTTTTCCCTTGCAGAGATAGATGGAAAATTTTGTGGTCTGGGAATTGATGAGCACAATGAAAGTGAAAAAACTGCACAAAGGATAGAGCAATGGGTTGGCTTATTAAAATCAGAACTAGGAGAATAAAATGTATTTGGTTACAGCGGTAATAAATAAAACAAATTTAAAAAACGTACTAGAAGATCTTTTTGCAAAACATTTTGAAGGGATCACGGTAAGCGACGTGATCGGAAAAGGCTCTTTTGGTCTGAAAGAAGCTGATAACGGGGTGGCAGATCTCGTTGAAAAAGTAAAACTGGAGATGGTGGTTTCTACAGCTGAAAATAAAGAACGAGCAATGGAATGTGTTCGTTCTAATGCACATGATTTAGGCCGAGGCGCCGGAAAAATGTGGTGGATTGAAGTTGGCGGTGTTGAGCGTATTAGAACCGGAGAAAAAGATCAAGACGCCTTAACAACGCAAATAGATAAGAAAATTGCTAACGTAACTCACATTGCAACAACACATATTGATACTCCATGTAGTTAAAGGAACAGATTATGAATACTATAGAGAAGTCATTAGATGAGTTCTATGAACTAACTGATGCGGAAGATTATTTTGATTTTTTTGATTTAGAATATGATGCACGCTTGGTCAATGTAAAGCGCTTTCACATTTTAAAAGAGTACGGAACACTGATCAAAACGGGTATGCAAAACCTGGGTGGTCAAGAGGAACGTCTTTTAGACTTTTTGAAGTATTCTCTTTTAAAAGTTTACGGTGAGTTTGCAAACGGTTATGCTCCGAGTGCAGCAGATGTTTGGGATATGTTCAAAGATGGAAAATTAAGTGGCTGTATGAGTTGTACACCACAGGCAGGAAACAGTTGTGGCTGCTAATTATACTTTTGACCCGGATGTAAAGCTGTACGACAGTGTTACTGCTGACAGATCAGGACGCGATGCTGACGAACCAAAGTATCTCGTAGGTCAAAAAGTGCGACTCGTTGAAGATATTGTGAATGACGGGACTTATCCGCATGCAAAGATCGGTACCTTGATGATGCCCAAGGGGAGCATTGGATATATCAAGACAATGGGGGATTTTCTTCAAGTTATTCGTGTCTATGAAGTCCACTTTTTCGGTAGCGATATGGAAGTTGAAATAGTCGGGTGTCGTGAGCATGAACTCGAATCTATGGAAGATGACTATGTCGATGAGGAGACTTTGGAGCGAGAGGCATTTGAAGCGCATCGAAAGAAAATGGCTAAATTAAGAGAAGAAAAATAGTGAGAGAAGGAGGGGAAGAATGGCAAAGGTGATTTTCATTGGGTTTGATACAGACAAAGACGGACTATATCATGCACCTAAAGGTGAACCGATTGTTAGATTGGCAAAAGATAACGGTATACCGATTAACTTTGAATGTCAAGACGGTGATTGTGCTAGTTGTTTGATCAAGTATGAAAATATAGAGGATGAAGAACCGACAAACTATATTGAAGATAAAGAGCTTGAAAAGTTAGTAGAACTGGGAGTCTTAAAAACTAAAGATGCTGAACATTGTCAGCAGTTTACAATCAGCCCGAAAGTGAGACTTGCATGTCAAACACTTGTTAAGGGTGATGTAATAATAAAACCGTTTTTACAGTAGTAAAAGCAAACTAAACTAAATCAAATTAAGGAAAGAAAAAAATGACAACAAGAGTAGAGATCATAAACGATTTTTTAGCGATTAACGTAAAAGAGGGAAGTACTATTCAAGATATCGTTGAAGCGAGTGGTAGTGCACTTCCTTTTGGATGCCGTGATGGTGAATGTGGAACATGTATCGTTGAAGTTGAATCTGGAATGGAATTTTTAACAGATAAAACAGATAAAGAGGTAAAAGTACTTAAAGAGATCTGTTCAGGTACATGTACACCAAACTCTCGTCTGTCATGTCAAATGAAAATCTCTAAACCAAACGGTTTAGTAAGATTAAAATACTAATACATTGCATAAATCTTACGCAATAAAGGGACTCAAACCATTCGTGGTTTGAGTAAAATTATATTATGTCAGCATCATTAGGCTTTCAAGCTAAACAAAAACAAACTTTACAATTGTCACTAAGATTATGGTTGCCACTTTTACAGGCACCTCTGCAAGATCTCGAAACTGTATTTAAAGAACATAGTTACGATAATCCATTTCTGGAATATAACTCATCTTTTGAATCAAATTATTCAAGCAGTGGTTTGATTGAAGAGATAAACACCTATAAAGAATCATTTCATGAAAAGGTAGCTAATCAGATCGATGCACCGCTATTTCCTACGCCTAACTCACAAAAAGTTGCAATGGAGATCTTAGACAACATCGACAGTGACGGCTATTTTGACGGCGAGATAGAAAACGTAGCGGTAAAGTGCAATACTACAAAAGAGTTTGCCGAGAGTATCCGCCAACGATTTGCATATATAGAGCCGTGCGGAGTGGGTGCAAAAGATATGATCGAGTGTTTTTTATTTCAACTCTCTCAACTAAGTATTGAGAATGAGCTTAGCGAATTGATAGAAAAAATGGTCAAAAATCTTAAAAGCATCGACAAGTACCATAAGCATCATTATTTTGAAGAAGCGACACATATTATTAAGAAGTTTAAATCACCTCCGGCAATTGATTATCAAGAGGATAACGAATATATCGTTCCCGATTTTTTTGTAGACGTAGATGAAGATATATCTGTAAAAATAAACCATAGTTATTATCCGGACATTGTGATCAAGGATCCGTTTAAGAGTAAGAACGATGAGTTAAAATACAAGTTAAAAGAAGCGCGTGATCTCGTAAATCTTCTTGAGCTTAGAAAATCTACACTTTATAAACTTGTGCTTATCATAGTGGAGAGACAAATGGGCTTTTTTATCGGAAGTGAACTCAAACCTATGACCATGGCACAGGTTGCACAAGAGATAGGGTTTGAAGAATCAACGATCTCTAGAGCGGTGTCGAATAAATATATAAAATGTGAACGGGGTATATTTTCTTTAAAATCATTTTTTACAAATGCGGTCTCGAAAAACCTTTCTTCATCGGAAGTGAAGCATTTTATAGAAAACTTAGTGGAGAACGAATCTCACGAGACTCCTTTAACTGATCAGGATATCGTAGACATGGTGATGCAGCGTTACAATATGAATATGGTAAGACGTACGATCACAAAGTATAGAAAACAGCTTGATATTCCATCATCTAAAGAGCGTAAAAAGATTTATAAAGTTAGAGACTAGTTTTATAAAGTTATAATTGTTTTGATAATATTGAATATATTGATGTTGATAAAGGTTCTATACTAAAATATATAGATCTATAAGTCTAGGCATAAAATATGCATCGAAAACTTATAAGGAGTTGCATATGAAAATAGGTATACCAAAAGAGATCAAAAAAGATGAGTACAGAGTAAGTGTAACACCTCATGGAGTAACGGAGTTACTTGAACTTGGAGTTGAAGTTTATTTGGAAACTTTAGCCGGAGAGGGGAGCGGTTTTAGCGATCAGGAGTATCTGGATGCAGGTGCTGTTGTTTTAAAAAATGCTTCGGAGGTGTTTACCCTTGCCGATATTATCATCAAAGTTAAAGAGCCTATAGAATCAGAATATCCTCTTTTTAAAGAGAAGCAGACACTTTTTACCTATCTTCATCTTGCAGCCGATGAGAAACTTACCCATTTTTTACTTGAGAAAAAAATTCGGGCATTTTCATATGAAACTTTAGTGGTGAACGGAAAACTTCCTTTACTTGAGCCTATGAGTGAAGTAGCCGGAAAAATGGCTGCTTTAATGGGAGCTGTACATCTTGGAAAATACCAAGGTGGTTTAGGATTGCTTGCAGGAGGTGTTGTTGGGACACAAAAAGCAAAAGTTATGGTTTTAGGAGGTGGCGTTGCCGGAACTTGTGCAGCAGAAGTTGCCGCAGGTCTTGGTGCAGATGTAACGATCTACGACATAAATCTTGATCGTCTTCACTATCTTGATGCCGTACTTCCTGTAAATGTTGCAACAATCTACTCTTCAAAAGCTGCTATTTCAGAACTTTTACCGCATGCAGACATAGTGATCGGGACTGTTCTTATCCCCGGTGCAAAAGCACCAAAGCTGATCACAAAAGATATGCTTGGAATGATGAAACAAGGGAGTGTTTTAGTAGACGTCTCGATCGATCAGGGTGGTTGTTTTGAAACATCAAAACCTACAACCCATACTGCTCCAACCTTTATAGAAGATGGGATTGTTCACTATTGTGTAGCAAATATGCCGGGAGCTTATCCACGTACATCAACCTTTGCTTTGACAAATGCAACACTGCCGTATGTAAAAGAACTTGCGAAATACGGAGCTGAAAAAATTTGTGATGAATTAGATGTTATGGCGAGTGCACTCAACACTGATGACGGTGTTTTGTACAACAAAGCAGTTGGAGAAGCACACGCAATAGAGTATAAAGTAAAGGGGTAAGGATAGTGCAAACGGTTTTAAAGATGATACTGTAATACTTATGATGAAATAGAAAATAGAGTTTCATATTTTAAGTAACTTGATGTTAATATTAGTGCAAATTTGAATAAGGTTATTTATGAAGCAAACCAATAATTTTAAGGTTCTATTTGTTGTATCTGGACTATTATTAGTCTTATCTATGAGTCTAACTCTTATTAATTATGCGATCTCTTTAAACTCTGTACAAAAAGATCTGGTAACCCGTTCACTTCCCCTTTCTGTAGATAATATCTATACGGAAATTCAAACACACATAATTGAACCGAGTCTTATCTCCTCAATGATGGCTACTGATACTTTTGTAAAAGATTGGCTGCGCAATGAGGAAAATAATACTGACAAGATTAGAAGTTATCTTGAAACAATTAGAAATAAGTACGGCCTGTTTGTGACATTTTTAGTATCTGAAAAGACACAAAATTATTATACACATAAAGGGTTTTTAGAAAAACTCGATCAGAATAAAACAGATAACCGTTGGTATTTTGAATTTAAAGACTCCCCTGAAGAGCATGAGATCAATCTTGATTATAATGAAAATCTAGATAACTCTTTAATGATGTTTATAAATTATAAAATTTATGATTCTAAATACCACTTTCTCGGAGCTACGGGAATAGGACATAAAATATCTTATATAGACGGTATGTTAAAACGATTTCATGAAGAGTATAAATTTAAAGTTTGTTTTTTAAATGAAGACGGGGATGTTATATTAGCCCAGAGAAATGTGAAACATATTAAAAATATTAAACAGGACCCTCAGTGGTTACTCAACCGTGATGAGATCCTCTCTCCGGTTTCAAAAGTTTTTAAATATAAGAGAGATGAGAACGAGTATCTTTTAAAAACAAAATATATCCCGGAGTTACACCTTTACTTAGTTGTAGAGGCAAAGATAGAGGACTTTACTCAAAATGTAAATCAAGCATTTTATTTCAACTTAACAATTTCGTTGTTATTTACTTTTGTAGTTGCGGTCGTGATTTTAATAACTATTAAAAACTACAATCACAGACTCTCTTTCATGGCTGAGCATGATGCTTTAACAGAGTTGTATAACCGCCGTTTTTTTGAAGATAGGATGGAACATTTTTATCAATTGTCAAAACGTACGAAAGAACCGTTGTCATTACTCTTTTTGGATCTCGACAACTTTAAACAGATCAATGATAAACTGGGACACCATACCGGAGACAAGGTATTAAAACGCATTGCCGAGATCTTGAAACTTTACATAAGACAGACAGATATTGTCTCTCGATGGGGTGGGGAAGAGTTTATCATAGGTCTGATAAATACAAATGCTGAGAATGCAAATACAATAGCGGAAAAATTAAGAAGTATGATTGAGGGGGACTTAATGCTCCAGCAGTTGGTTCAATATAATGTGACGGCAAGTTTCGGTGTCACACAATGTAAAGAGGATGAATCTCTGGAACATACAATTGCACGTGTGGACAATGCAATGTATGAGGCTAAAAAAGAGGGGAAAAATAAGGTCTCTTCGATTTAGCGAACACTGTATTGAAAATTGCCACTTTTGCAACTTTCACTTTGACAAGTAGAAGTTGAAACTGATGAGCAGATGTTTCTGTTAAAAACAGCATTGATCTTCTCTATGCTAAAGCCGCAGATTTTCTCTTCTCCTATGATCAGCAGTGGTCTTTTTATGAGGATGGGGTTTTTCAGCATTAGCTCGATTAACTCCTCTTTTGAAAGCTCTTTGGGATTAATCTCTTTACTTTTTACTTGCGGAGCAAAAGGGTTGTAGATGCTCTCTTTGGCAACGCCGTTAAAAAAAGACTCCAGTAACTCTTTAGTCCATGGATGGGTAAGTATGTTTTTTGTCATGTAAGAGATGTTATGCAGATCCAAGATCTGTTTTTGTTTTGCATTTCCCATGCAACCCGGTTTTTCAAAAAATATGATTCCCATACTCTTATTGCTCCCACGGTGCGGCTTCACCGACAACTTTGAAAACTGGATTGTTTACCGCTGCACAGACATCTTTTGCCAAGTTCTCCAGTCCGCCGTATGCTCCATAGCTTACTTTTTTCTCTTGGTTAACATCTACAAAGGCTACTTTTTTCTTGATCGCAGTGTAGAGACTACGCCCACCCGCAAGGAGGATATCTACATTGTGCTCATCGATCAGTTTTCCTTGTTCCTGTGCGGGAACTTTCATCAATATGTCTACATACTGTTTTGCGATCTCAATATCTTCAAGTGTAGCTTTGCGGATACTTGTCGCGATCACCTCTATCCCTATATCTTGAAGGGCTGAAGCTATTGACCAAGATTTATTTCCACCCGTATTTAAGATAGCTTTTTTATTTTGAAGGATAGTTCTGTATGGGATCAGTCTTTTTTCCAAGTCTGCTTCCTCGTAAGCTATCACTTTTTCTGCTCTTAATGTGAGCTCTTTGTCTCCAAAAGCATTTACGATCGAGCGGATCGCATTTGTAGTATCACGTTTTCCGTAGAAAGATACAGATATGTAAGGGATGTTGTAACGCTCCTGCATTTTTCGCGTGAGTGTGACAAGAGATTTTGCACATACAATTACGTTGAGTTTAGCTGTATGTGCCATCTGGATATCTTCAATACGTCCATCACCTGCTAAAGTGGAAACTACTTTAATTCCGATTCGTTCCAGTATGGCTTTGTACTGCCACATATCACCCGTTACGTTGTACTCACCGATGAGGTTGATTCCAAACGGATGTACCTCTTTAGGTTCGCGGGTCCCTATGAGTTGATTTAGCACTGCCTCACCCCCTAAACGGCTTCCCAGGTTTTTACCTCCTACAAAACCTGGAGAGTGAACAACTACAACAGGCAGTCCGTGTTTCTCCTGCATACGTTTACATACATTGTCCATATCATCACCGATCATAGCGGTAACACAAGTCTCATAAACGAAGATAGCTTTTGGTTCTTTATGTTTTACGATGTACTCTATAGACTCTTCAAGTTTTTTATCCCCTCCGAAGATCACATCGTTTGTAGTAACATCTGTGTAGTAACCCGTAACGGTATTGTTTTGCCCTTTGTAGCTGGTTGGAGTAGCTCTAGTCTCCCAAGATGCACCCTGACAAGTTGCAGGTGCATGGACTAAGTGGACTGCATCAGCGTAAGGAAATAGTGCGATCTGTGCCCCTTCAAAAGCACAGCCTCCACTTGTAGCTCCAGGTTTTGGTTTATCACAAGAGCTTTTCTTTTTATCGTTGTGAGTACAAGCAGATTCACTGAGCAGTTCGCGAATAAGTTTTCTATTTACCATACTAGATCCTTCGTTGAGTTATACATATATTTATACATATTTCATTCCTTTGAACTCTAGGGAACATTATATGTATATGTTAAAGGAAAAAGATATTAGGACAAAAAAATGTTGGCAATCCCTTTAGATAATGAATTTAATACAAATATATCGGAGCTTTACGGTCAAGCTCCATATTTTGGACTGTTAAATCTCAATGACGGAGAACTTACCGTTATAGAAAACGAAGTGAACGGTCAAGGGCCTAAGAGTGCAGGTTTCCTTGCAGCTTACGGTGTAAAAGCTACGGTTTTTTATCATATGGGTGAGGGTGTATATAACTCTTTTGTAGATAGAGGTATGGATGTGTATACGACAGAACACACAAAAATGTCTTTAAATGAGATCTATGAAAAGTTTTTGAAAAAACAGCTGAGTAAGTTAGATAGATTTAATTACAGAGAGAAGTTAGACCCGGGTAACGGCGGAGCTTGTCAATGTGGATGTGAGGGATAAAATGTCCGCAGAGATCAAAGATAGATATATTACCTTTGAAAATATTGATTGTTATCAAAATGCAGCATTGGTTTTAGAAGCTATGGATGAACTTTTTAAACAAATCCCTGACGCTTTTAACGATTTTTGGAAGCGTTTCATGCATACAATTCCTCAAAACTATAAAGAGGAGTTTGTTAAAGGGGAGTATAAAGATACTTTGTATCAAGTGTGCTCGAACGTATTTTACATCTTTGACCTTTTTGAAGAGTACGACTTTGAACAAGGTATTGAGATGATGGACCAGTGTGAATTGGAGTGTTGTTAAGATGGAACATTCTGTAGATTATTATTTAAATTTGGATTACCCGTTAGAGTGTTTTGCAGGTGAGCATGAAGTTGGAGATGCTTATCTGGCCGAGTATATAGATTTTGACATTAAAGCTGCAAGCGAAGATTATGATGAAGCTATAGAGTTGGCCAGAGAATATCTTAAAGAGCATATCATTAGAGAATACAATGCAAACAGAGCATTGCCAAATCCTGGAGAGGGGAGAAGATTTATGAAACATAGAGAAGCACTGAGTGCATATAAACAAAAAGATTATGAGAGAGCGTTGTCATTGTGGGAAGAGGAGATCAAGTACAAAAATGATCAGGCTATGACAAATTTGGGTTTGATGTACTTAAAAGGTGAAGGTGTTGCAAAAGACTTCGCAAAAGCACGTGAGTACTTTGAGATGGCGAGTGAGTACGACAACGATTCTGCTAACTACAATTTAGCGCTTATGTATCAGACAAAGCTTGGCGTTGATGAAGATATTGAAAAAACTATAGAGTACTTCAGACGTGCAGTGAAAAAGAATCACCAAGGGGCTAACTTTAGACTAGGCCTTATGCTTTTAAAAGATAGAACAGACTTAGCACAAGTGAAAGAGGGCTTTAACTGTATGCTCAGTGCTGCAAAAACAAACCATCCTATGGCTTTGGCGCAAATGGGTGGAGTTGATAAAACACCAAACACTTCTTGCCAACCAAATCTGGCATTTAGAAATTCAAGTAAAGAGAAGCAGTTAGAGCTGGTTATGGATGCTTTAGAGAGATATATCCGTCCTATTCTAGTAAAAGACGGTGGAGATATTACACTCATAGATTATATCAATGAGCCTGAAATTGAGATCCGTTTGGCATATCAGGGGAATTGTGCAGGGTGTTCTATGGCCTCAACTACAACGTATGAGATTATTATGAACACGCTTTCTCAAGTTATAGATGAAAATATTCGGGTGTATGTAATATGATTAAAATTGCTTTTGCTTCAAAAGACGGTCTTAATGTTAATGAACACTTTGGTTGGTGTGAAACATTTTATCTTTATGAGATAGATGCAGAAAATGCAAACTTGCTCAAAAAGATTGACTCCTCTAAAAAGTATGAAGCCGAGGTGGATAAACTTGAGTACAAGATCGAGTGTGTGAGCGAAGCAGAGATCGTATATGTTACTCAAATAGGTCCAAAAGCTGCAAATATGGTGAAAATTGCAGGGATCTACCCTATGAAAGCTGCAAGTGAGAGTGAGAAAGTTGAGGTTGTGATAGCACAGCTTCAAAAACTTATTGCAAATCCTCCACTGTGGTTACAAAGGATTTTATTAAAATGAGTGAAGCGATCCAAATTGTCAAAGACCTTTATTATATCGGCGTAAGCGATCCGGATATCCGTACCTTTGATATCATTATGAAAACAGCTAACGGTACAACTTATAATGCATACCTTCTGAAAACTTCAGAGGGTGTAATTATCTTCGACACCGTAAAAGAAGAGTTCCAAGAGGAATTTTTTGCAAAAGTAGAATCTGTTTGTTCTTATAGTGATATCAAATATATAGTGATGCACCATCTTGAACCCGATCACAGCGGGGCACTTCCTGAGCTTACACGTCGTGCTCCGGGAGCAAAAGTTTTCATCTCACCGATGGCACAACCGATGTTAAAGTCGATTGCTAAAACGAAAGATATGGAATTTGAAACAGTTTGGACAAACAAACAACTTAAACTCGGCAATAAAACAATTACGTTTTTAAGTACGCCGAATCTTCACTGGCCTGAGACTATGAGTTCTTATCTTGAAGAGGACAAAGTGCTTTTCAGCGGCGACGTATTTGGTTCGCACTATTTTGACAGCCGTGTATTTGATGATCTTGTAGGGGATTTCGATTATGCGTTTAAATACTACTACGAACACATTATGCGTCCGTTTCGATCAGATGTAGTAAAAGCTCTTAAACTGTATGACAAATTTGACGTCTCGATCATCTGTAACCTGCACGGCCCTATTATGAGAGACAACCCTCAAAAATATATAGAGCTCTATAGAGAGTGGAGTGAAAAAGTTGATCGCCTCCACGGTAAAAAAATCATCTCAATTTTTTATGTGACCAGTTACAAAAATACAAAAGATATGGCGCAAAGTATATTTGACGGGATCGAAGCAGATGAAAACCTCATAGCAAACATATATGACCTCACTGCACTCGATGAGCAAAATATGCTTACGATTTTAGAAGAGAGTACCGGAATCATCATAGGTGCTCCAACGATCAACGGGGATGCCCCAAAACCTGTCTGGGATCTGCTTAGCTGCATGATGCTTTTGGAGAAAAAAGGGAAATTCGGCGGGTGTTTCGGTTCTTACGGGTGGAGCGGTGAAGCGGTAGAGATGATACACCATCGTCTCGGTGCGCTGAACTTTCGCCTTCCTCTGCAACCGATGAAAATTAAGCTAATCCCTACAAAGGAGGAGCTGATGGATTGTTATGAGTTTGGAATTGAATTTGGAAAGATAGTAAACGGAAAAATGGTGGAGATGACATTATGACACAATCGTATATGAGTGCAAATGAAGTTTTAGAAGCAAAGGTGAAACTATTATTAGAGTTTTTTTCAATAGATGATTATGCCAAGCAGATAATTGCTCCTCGCGTAGCTAAGGCGTCTTTAGAGATGAATCATCTTTATCAAGATCTCGGATTTGCCAACAGGGTTGAGATGGGAAGGTTTATGAACCAGTATTTTCCAAGACTCAGCATGATGAAGCCAAAAGAGACATTATGGAAAAAATATATTTACGACTTGATCAATGAAACAGCTCCTGCGTGTGCTGACTGTAATGACCAAGTGACATGTTTTAAGTGTCAAATTTAATTTGAAGGAGAATTTATGCAAGTATATTTAGACAATAATGCAACAACCAAAGTAGATGAAAAAGTTTTTGAAGAGATGACACCGTTTTTTTGCGAAATGTATGGAAATCCCAACTCATTACACAGTGTAGGCTCAGCTACACATCCAAAGATAGCCGAAGCGTTCGATTATCTTTATGAGGGGATCAATGCAGACGATGAAGATGACATCATCATTACGGCAAATGCAACAGAGGCAAACAACTGGGTAGTAAAGAGTGTTTGGCTTGACAGAATCCTAGATGGTGAGAAAAATCATATCATCACAAGTGAAGTGGAACACCCTGCGATCACAGCAGCTTGTAACTATTTAGAGAAAAAAGGTGTAGATATCACTTACCTTACAGTAAATGAAGAGGGTGTACTTGAAGCTGATGCAGTTCGTGATGCTATTCGTGAAGATACGGCTCTTGTTTCAGTTATGTGGGCCAACAATGAAACGGGGAAACTTTTTCCGATCAAAGAGATTGGCGCTATATGTAAAGAAAAAGGTGTGTTGTTTCACTCTGATGCTACACAGGCGATCGGAAAGGTGAAAGTTGATGTTCAAGATGCAGGGGTAGATATGATTAGTTTCTCTGCTCACAAGTTTCACGGTCCAAAAGGTGTCGGCGGTCTTTACATCAAAAAAGGTGTAGCACTCAGTCCTTATATGCACGGTGGTGAACAGATGGACGGTAGACGTGCCGGAACTCTTGATGTCGCATCTATTGTCGGTATGGGTAAAGCGATGCAGTTGGCAACAAATACAATGGCGCTTGCTTATGAAGAGAATCATGTCGGGATGTTGAGAGATAAGCTCGAACGTGCAATCTTGAAACTTCCTGACACAATTGTGATCGGTGATACAAAAAACCGTACACCAAATACAACACTTATCTCGATCAGAGGTGTTGAGGGTGAAGCGATGCTTTGGGACCTTAATAAAAACGGGATCTCAGCTTCAACAGGGAGTGCCTGTGCAAGTGAAGACTTAGAAGCAAATCCTGTTATGAACGCTTTTGGAAGTGACAGTGAACTGGCACATACGGGAATCCGTTTTTCATTAAGTCGTTTTAACACTGAAGAGCAGATAGATTATGCGATCGAGAAGATTAAAGAAGCGGTAGAGAGACTTAGAAGTATCTCAAGTTCGTATGCATATACACCGAAAAATCACGTTAGTGAATTAGAACATAATTAATAAAAAGGATATCAAATGGCGAAAAGTAGTTTAGTAAGTGGGTCAATTTGGGATGAGTACAGTGATATTGTTGTAGATAGAATGAATAATCCACAACATCAAGGACATATTACTGAAGAGGAAGCTGAAGCGATGAATGCAACTTTAATCGTTGCAGACTTTGGTGCTGAGAGTTGTGGTGATGCTGTACGTCTTTACTGGGCTGTTGAAAAAGATACGGACAAAATTGTAGGGAGTAAATTTAAAAGTTTTGGATGTGGTACTGCCATTGCGAGTTCTGACATTATGACTGAGCTTTGTATGGGAAAAACTGTTGATGAAGCTGTAAAAATTACAAACATCGATGTTGAAAAAGCGATGCGTGACAATCCGGACACTCCTGCAGTTCCACCGCAAAAGATGCACTGTTCGGTTATGGCTTACGATGTTATTAAAAAAGCGGCAGCTACATACAAAGGTGTAGATGCAGAGAGTTTTGAAGAGGAGTTCATCATCTGTGAGTGTGCACGTGTGACACAAGATACACTTGTTGACGTGATCAAAATAAACGATCTAAAAACCGTTGAAGAGATCATCGACTTTACAAAAGCGGGCGGTTTCTGTAAATCGTGTATTAAAGCGGGTGGTCACGAGGCAAAAGATATTTATCTGATCGATATCTTGAAAGATACACGTGAAGAGATGGAACGTGAACGCCTAACTGCAATGGCAAATGCTCCAAAGGATGACAAAGAAGATTTCGCATCTATGAGTATGGTTCAAAAAACACGCGCAATCGATGCTGTAGTTGAAGAGTATGTACGTCCTATGCTGATTATGGATGGTGGAGATATGGAGTTGGTAGATATCAAAGAGGAAGCAGGAAACTTTGATGTTTATATCAAGTATCTCGGTGCATGTTCAACATGTTCTACAGGTAGTACGGGTACATTGTATGCGATTGAGAGCACACTAAAACAAAATCTTGATGAGAACATCAGGGTTATTACATTATAGGGATTTATGATGAGCTATGTTCCTTATGTGGTTGAACAAACGGGTCGCGGGGAGAGAAGTTACGATATCTATTCACGTCTGTTAAAAGATAGAATCGTAATGCTCAGCGGAGAAGTAAACGATGCTGTTTCTTCAACAATTGTAGCGCAGTTACTTTTTCTAGAAGCGGAAGACCCGGAGAAAGATATCTACTTTTATATCAACTCTCCAGGCGGCGTAGTTACTGCGGGTATGGCTATTTTTGATACGATGAACTACATTCGCCCGAATGTTGTAACTATCTGTATTGGTCAAGCTGCATCTATGGGAGCATTTTTACTCTCGAGCGGTGAGAAAGGGAAACGTTACGCACTCCCTCATGCCAGAATTATGATCCACCAGCCTTTAGGGGGTGCTCAAGGTCAGGCAACCGACATTGCGATCCAAGCACAAGAGATCCTTCGCATAAAAGAGGTCCTTACTAAACTACTTGCAAAACAAACAGGCAAAAGTGTAAAAACAGTTGCCAAAGATGTAGAACGCGATAACTTTATGAGTGCAGATGATGCTGTAGCTTATGGGCTTATTGATGAAGTTCTTACTAAAAGTGAAGTGAAATAGTTCACTTCACCAATCAAGCTACGTTTCTGTGCTCTTGAATCAGTTCGTACGCTTTTTGGATAGCTTGAAACCTTTTTGTATAAAGCTCTACTACATCCGTATCTTCTGAAAATACTCTGTCGGGATGATATTTTCTTAGCATTTTTTTATAGTTGTTTTTTATCTCTTTAGCCGTACTGTTGTCATTGATATTTAATACCTTATAACATTTTTGAAGTTTTTCCTCTAAGGCGCTCTCTTCATTTTTGAACTGTTCTTGATTTAGTTTTTTAAAGTTGAGGCTATAGGTCTGGAATGTGACTCTGGTATTAGCAATCATATTAGTTGATAATATTTGTTTTAACACCAAAAGATCGTGTTGAGTACGAATGGATATTCTGAAAGTTTTTCTATATAGAGTTCTGCTCATTGAGTTTTTAAAAGCCATTTTAAAGTATCTGATTACTTGTGAATTGTATTGATTGGCAGTAACAGACAATACTTTGTCATCTACGTGTTCTATGGTCATAGTCAAGGTTTGCGATATCTGTTTTTGATCGTTGCAAATAACATAGATAGGCAAGTGGATAGACTCTGAGAGTTTTTTATAGTTCATCTCACTTGATCTGTTTTCGCTCTTAAGATAGATCTTGTATGCCCACTGAATCATATACCTTATTTTTATCGATTCATCAGAGGATCCATTCACTACGGTTACGTTAGAGTAATACTTGACATTTTTAAAACTATTTTCAATGAAGTACATTAACGGTTTGAGATTTACTGAATCATGTTTAAGCCGAATCTGTATTGCTTGCTTTGTTAAAGTAATATCCATAAGAAACTCCTACTGGGCATTATAATAGCAATCGATGTTCCAAAGTAATTGTTATTATTAAGGAGAATAGGGTGGAAATTTTCAATGAAAAATATTTGAAAAATGTTACAATGTGTTGAAAGATTAATTTCACAAAGACGGGAAATATTTCAATGACTGAACATGATTTTGACAATGAAGTAATTGTAGAGGGTGAGTTACAACTGTTTCGAACACTTTGGCATACTTCTAATGATAATCTTTTTATTGTCCGCAGAGATGCAGATGGAAAGTACATCAGTGAAAAATATAATCCCTCTTTAGAAACACTGTTTAATTTAATTCCTAATCAAATAGACGGAAAAGCACTTCAAGATTTCCTGGATGAAACAACTTATAAAAAAATTGCCGAGCGTTATGGCGAGTGCATCGAAAAAAATAAGCCTATAACCTATGAGGAGAAGCATATTATTGACGATAGCGGTGAGCGATTCTGGATCACTACAATATTGCCGATCATTGATACGCAAAATGAGATAATCAGAATTTTTGGAGCTTCAAGAGAGGTAACAGCGATTCGAAATGCTGAGAAAACACTCAAAGAGCTCAATGAAAGTTTGGAACATAAGGTTAAAAAACGTACTCAGGAGCTGACAGTTGCACTAGAGCAGATGGAAAAACTCTCTATTACAGATAAATTGACCAATCTTTACAACCGTTACAAAATTGAAGAGATTCTGAGCAATGAGATAAAAAGGGCCCAGCGTTACGATAGATCTTTTGGTCTGTTGATGTTGGATATAGATAAGTTTAAAGAGATTAACGACAAATACGGGCATATTCAAGGTGACACTGTTTTAAAAGAGTTCGCAGTTATTCTTACAAACTACGCCAGAGAGAGTGATAGTGTCGGTCGATGGGGTGGAGAGGAGTTCCTTATCATCACCCCTGAATCATCACAAGAAGCGATTTTTAAAGTTGCTGAGAGACTTCGTGCAATAATTGAAGAACATCAGTTCGGCACTGTAGGAAACATTACCGTAAGTATCGGAGCGACACTCTACCAAAAAGATGCCACAATTGAAAGCTTGATCGCAAAAGCAGATAACGGACTTTATGCCTCTAAAAACAGCGGTAGAAACAGTGTACATTTTCAGTAGTCCTCATGCTGAACTACTTCCTTTCTCAAGCTCTTATTTGAGAATAAATACGCTTATATACTTTTTATCTCCCTCTTTTATGAAACATTAAAATAACAAAATATACTATTAAAGAAGAAAATTGCTGATTGTAAGGAAATCAAGATGCAAAAAAAGATTATCAGTTTTGTAGTGAGTGATAAGTTTAATGCGAAAATTTATCAATTTTTATCTGGAAAATATAAAACGACACTTTACAAAGATATTTTATTTATTACAGTTGATCCGCAAGAGTATATAGTATTGTTCAAATACGGTGTTTATACCTGTTGGAATATATCTTATGAAAATCTTGAATTTTTTCAAAATGAGATTAAATCTTTTTTGATCAATCCTCTTGAAGAGTGCGCGGAGGAAAAGTTTAAGTATATACTCGAAGACGAGTTTAAAATAATCTACGATAAATTTCTTCTCGATAATGATTCCGAGCGTTTAAAAATAGCAATCTCATCTGCTCTTGCACAAAATGCCAAACTTAGTCAGTTTGAAACAAAAGTGGAAAACACGATCGAAGAAAATTCTGTTATTCCTCAAAATTTGGCTAAATACGGAAAAATCAGTTTGAGTAAAAAAGAGATAGCAAAAAAGATCGGCGAGTTGTTTTTAGTAAAAAGCCAGATTAACCTTCAATATGATCTCCTTGATACACCGGAATTTTTTTGGGAGTATCCTGAATATGAAAAATATTATAACAGTATCAGCAAGTATTTAGATATCACACCCAGAGTTGAGGTGCTTAATAAAAAAGTTGAAGTTATTCAGGAACTGCTTGATGTTTTGAGTAATGAACAAAATCATAAGTACTCCTCTTTTTTGGAATGGATAATCATCATTCTTATCTTTATCGAGATCATAATGGGACTCTACGAGTTTCTAAAATGAATACAAATATATAAAATGAGACTTGTATAACAATTTTGTTGTACATGTTTACATTATTTGTCCTCTAAATCTTACAAAAAACGATTTTTGTCTTCCATTTTTTTCTTTTTTGTTAATAATTTTTTTCCTCTATTCTTAAATTAAAATAAGACAAAAAAACTCCTTTTTTATTTTAAAACTCCTTAAAATAGGGTTTTACAGATAAATTTCAAAATTTCTTTTCAAAATATTTTTTCTAAGGAACGCTATCTGTAATAGTAATAGCGAACTTAAATTAAACGAATTAAAGGAGACGATATGTCTGAGTTAAGACAAATTGCATTTTACGGAAAAGGTGGGATTGGTAAATCAACAACTTCTCAAAATACATTAGCGGCTATGTGTCACTATTATGGTCAAAAGATTTTAATTGTTGGTTGTGACCCGAAAGCGGATTCAACTCGTCTTATTTTACACGAGAAAGCTCAATCTACAATTATGCAATTAGCTTCTGAAGCTGGTACAGTTGAAGACCTAGAGTTAGAAGATGTATGTAAACCAGGTGCTGACGAGTTCCACCCAGATAATGAAGAGATTACAGAAGGTTTCATTATGTGTACTGAGTCTGGTGGTCCAGAGCCAGGTGTTGGTTGTGCAGGTCGTGGTGTTATTACAGCTATTAACTTTCTTGAAGAAGAAGGTGCTTATGACGATGACTTAGACTTCGTATCTTATGATGTTCTTGGTGACGTTGTTTGTGGTGGTTTTGCTATGCCGATTCGTGAAGGTAAAGCACAAGAGATTTATATCGTTATGTCTGGTGAGATGATGGCTATGTATGCTGCAAATAACATCTCTAAAGGTATTTTAAAATACGCTAACACTGGTGGTGTTCGTCTTGCAGGTCTTGTATGTAATGCACGTATGACTGACCGTGAGTATGACCTTGCTAAACACTTAGCACAACAAATCGGTACTCAAATGATTCACTTCGTACCTCGTTCAAATCACGTTCAACGTGCTGAGCTTCGTCGTATGACTGTTGTTGAGTTCTCACCAAACTCTGACCAAGCTATGGAGTACAAAGAGTTAGCTCGTAAAATTATTGCAAATGACTTAAAAGTTATTCCAACTCCACTAGAGATGGATGACCTTGAAAATCTTCTTATGGAATTCGGTCTTGAAGAAGATTGTGATGAAGATGCAATCGGACAAAAAGAAGCGTAAGCTTTCTTTTTTGTACGCTCAATGAACAAAGTCCATTGACGTATACAACGCTGAGTTTTACTCGGCGTAAACCTCAAGCGACTAGTCGCTTTTAAATACTAGAAATTTATTTAAAAATAGAAGAAGTAGGAGAAAATTATGTTTGTATGTGGTTATCATTTCCCAGCAAGTGAAGGAAACGATGTTTCTTTCGAAAAAGTTATTGAAAAAGTTGAAGACGGTACATCTGCAGCAGGTAAAACTGTTACATTAACAAGTGAAACTAGAGAAGGTGTTCAGTTAGAAGAGTTAACAGTGCCAGCAGGTACTTTTGCACACACTGCATTTGTTGACTATTATGAAAATATAGCTGAAATGGAAGGTGAATTTAAAATGGTTTATTACACAAATAAGTACCAAATCTCAGAGATTTCAAAATCTGTTGATGGCGATACTACAAAAGACTTATGTAAAAAACTAGATGATATGAACCTTTACAGAGTAAAAGTAGCATAGAACTATTTAGTAAAGTTCAAATTTTCAAGATTTGGAAATTTGAACTTTAGATGGACGTATAAAGAAGGAGAAGGAATAAAATGGGACCAGAAACATTAGAAGCTTTACAAAAAGAAGCTATTGAAGAAGTTTTAGAGGTTTATCCAGCCAAAGCTGCAAAGAATAGAGCAAAACACTTAGGTGTGGATACTCCAGAGGGTGTAAAAGGTGCTTGTGATAAAACAAGAAGTAATAAGCAAACAGTTCCGGGTGTAATGTCTCAACGTGGTTGTGCATACGCAGGTTCTAAAGGGGTTGTATGGGGTCCAATTAAAGATATGATCCATATCTCTCACGGTCCTGTTGGTTGTGGTCAATACTCACGTGCCGGTCGTCGTAACTACTATATCGGTACTACTGGTGTTGATACATTCGTTACTATGAACTTTACAACAGACTTTAGTGAAAAAGATATCGTATTTGGTGGGGATAAAAAACTTAAAAAAGCTCTTGAAGAGATCGATGAGTTATTTCCATTAAACAACGGTATTTCAATTCAGTCAGAGTGTCCAATCGGTCTAATCGGTGATGATATTTCTGCTGTTGCTAAAATACATAAAAAAGAGAGCTCAAAACCGACTGTTGCCGTATCTTGTGAAGGTTTCCGTGGTGTATCTCAATCACTTGGTCACCACATCGCAAATGATATGATTCGTGATGAAGTAATGCCGGATGCTGCAGCTCGTGCTGATTTTGAATCTACTGAGTATGATGTTGCTATTATCGGTGACTACAACATCGGTGGTGATGCTTGGGCAACTCGTATCTTACTTGAAGAGATTGGTCTTCGTGTAATTGCACAATGGTCAGGTGATGCTTCATATAGAGAGTTAGCTATCGCTCCAAAAGCGAAGTTAAACTTACTTCACTGTTACCGTTCAATGAACTACATCTCTCGTCATATGGAACAAGAGTTCGGTATCCCTTGGATGGAGTATAACTTCTTTGGACCAAGTAAAACTACTGAGTCTTTAAGAAAAATTGCTGCTTTCTTTGATGAATCAATTCAGAAAAAAGCAGAAGAGGTTATCGCTAAATATACAGCTATGACTGATGCGGTTATCGCAAAATATAAACCGAAATTAGAGGGTAAACAAGTAATGTTATACGTTGGTGGTTTACGTCCTCGTCACGTTATCGGTGCATACGAAGACCTTGGTATGGAAGTAGTTGGTACTGGTTATGAGTTCGCTCACGGTGATGACTATAAACGTACAAAAGACGATATCGCACGTTCAACTCTTATCTATGATGATGTTAATGAGTATGAGCTTGAAAAATTCGTTAAAAAATTAAAACCGGATTTAGTAGCTGCCGGTGTAAAAGAGAAATATGTATTCCAAAAAATGGGTCTTCCATTTAGACAGATGCACTCTTGGGATTATTCTGGTCCTTACCATGGATATGACGCATTCGCAGTATTTGCAAAAGATATGGACTTAGCTATGAACTCTCCTGTATGGAATCATACAACAGCTCCATGGGACAAAGAAGAAGTAGGAGCTTAAGATGCAAGACGTAGAAAACATTGTAAACGGTCAGAAATTATTTCAAAAGCCTGAGTACCAAGAGGTACTGGCTAACAAAAAACAGTTTGAAGGTGCGATGGGTGCTGTTAACCCTGCTAAAGTTGAAGAGATTTCTGAGTGGACTAAAACTTGGGATTATAGAGAGAAAAACCTTGCTCGTGAGGCTATCACTGTAAACCCTGCTAAAGCGTGTCAACCACTTGGTGCTATCATGGCTGGTTTAGGGTTTGAAAACACTATGCCATACGTTCATGGTTCTCACGGTTGTGTTGCATACTTCCGTTCATACTTTACTCGTCACTTCAAAGAGCCGACACCATGTGTATCTGACTCTATGAGTGAATCTGCAGCGGTATTCGGTGGTCTTGCAAATATGAAAGACGGTTTACGTAACTGTAACGCTATGTACAAACCAGATCATATCGCAGTATCAACTACTTGTATGGCAGAAGTTATCGGTGATGACTTAAATGCGTTCATTACTGGTGCTCGTGAAGAAGCTGAGGGTGAATTAGATGATTTACCAATCACTTATGCACACACTCCATCATTCGTAGGTAGCCACATTACTGGTTACGACAACATGATGAAATCTATGCTTGAGCAACTTAACCCTACAAAAGATCAAAAAGTTGTAGAAGAGGGTCGTATCAACATCATCCCTGGTTTTGAACCGTACCTAGGTTCTTTAGCTGAGGTAAAAGAGATCGCTGGTATGTTCAGTGACAAAATCCATATGCTTGGTGATCACGAAGCGCAATGGAATACTGGTGCTGGCGGATATTCATTATACGCTGGTGGTACTCCAATGGATATCGCTAAAACTGCTATCAATGCAGAAGCAACTATCTCTTTACAAAAATATTCTACAGTGCAAACTGCTAAGACTATTAAAAACAAATGGAAACAAGGTTATGAAACTTGTAATCCAATCGGTTTAGCTGGAACTGACGCATTCGTTATGAAACTTGCTGAACTTACTGGTAAAGAAGTACCTGAAGAATTAAAAGCTCAACGTGGTCAACTTGTTGATGCTATGCAAGATTCTTATCCGTATATGCACGGTAAAAAATTCGCAATCTATGGAGATCCTGACTTCTTACTAGGTCTAGTATCTTTCATCGTTGAGATGGGTGGTATTCCAACTCACGTTCTTTGCCACAATGCGCCAAGAAAAGGTTGGGAAGATGATATGAAAGCTATCATTGCTAAATCTCAATGGGCTGAAGATTGTCAAATCTGGCCAGGTAAAGACTTATGGCACTTAAGAAGTTTACTATTCACTGAGCCTGTAGACTTTATGATCGGTAACGTATATGGTAAAGAGCTTTACCGTGATACTGGTACTCCGTTAATCAGAATTGGTTTCCCAATTTTTGACAGACACCATTTACATAGATACTCTATGAGTGGTTACAAAGGTGCTTTAAACCTTCTTACATGGATCACAAACTCTGTTCTTGATCAACTTGATGAAGAAACAAAAGATATAGCAAAAACTGACTATTTCTTCGACTGTGTAAGATAATTAAAAACATATTCATTTATTCTCCAAGCTAGAGTGTTTACCCCACTCTGGCTTTTTTTTACCAATACGTTATGTTTTAAATGATATAAAGAAATGAAAGGCAGGCTATGAAAATAAGTGCTAGAAATCAACTCCAAGGGATTGTTGAGTATTTTGAACAAGGGGCTGTAAACACTTCTGTATATATTAAACTGCAAAGCGGATATACACTTGTAAGTGTAATAACAAATGCTGCTGTAGAGCTCTTGAACCTTCAGCTAGGTGATGAGGTGATTGCATTTTTCAAATCAAGCTCAGCGCTAATAACCACTGATGTGACGTTAAACATTAGCGCAAGGAATAAGTTTCAAGGAAAGATAGAAGATATTACAGAGGGAAAAGTTACCGCCGAGATAGTTATTGCGATAGGTAACAGTGACAAAATCGCTTCAGTAATTACAAAAGTGTCTACAAACTCTTTAGGTTTAAAAGTCGGTGATGACGTAAGTGCAATTATTAAAGCATCAGATATTATGATCGCAAAATAGCACTTTTTTTTATTGAAAATTTCAAAGGAATAGTTCTTGAATAGTTATGCTAAAGAGATATTAGGGACTATGTTTATGGAATATTTAATATTAGCAACAACAACACTGGTATATGTTATCGGTATTGGAATGTACGCAAAAAAAGTAGCACAGAAGAATCACCAATGAGTCATGCAACGCTAGAAGATACTTACAATTTTGCCAAAAAATTTGCAAACTACAAAGATTTTTATACAAAATCGAATGGACTTGTATTTTCTAAATTAGGGTTAGGTACTTTTACTAAAGAACCCTATAAAGAGGAAAACTACGTTTTTCATTATATAGAGGGTGTAAAAGAAGCGGTAAGACAAGGGATTAACCTAATTGACACTGCAAGCAACTATCGTTACGGGCAGAGTGAAAAAGAGATCGGTGAAGCGCTGCATGAACTTTTTGATGAAAAAGAGGTAAGCCGCGAAGAGCTGATCATATCTTCTAAAGGGGGATTTATTCAATTAGAATATCCGTTTCCCGAAAACCCATACACTTGGATCGATGAAAATATAATAGAAGCAGGTTTGGCTTCTAAAGATGATATAGAGCTTGATCAGCACTGTATGACACCTGATTTTTTAGAGTGGAGTTGTAAAAGAAGTTTAGAGAATCTAGGAGTAGAGAGCTTAGATATATACTATCTACACAATCCTGAGATGCAGCTGCTGCGTTTAGGAGAGAAAAAGTTTTACAAACAGATAGAAAAAATCTTTGAGCGTTTTGAGAAACTTGCTGACGAGGGTCTGTTCCAAAGTTACGGTGTAGCTGTTTGGAACGGTTTTACATCGGAAACTAAAGATGAACGTATAAGTTTGGAAAAGTTAGTTGAGTGTGCCATTCGAGTAGCTGGGATGAACCACAGGTTTAAGTATATTCAACTCCCTTTTAACATGGGAAAAACTGCCGCGTATACTAATCCGACACAAAAAGTTGACGGCATAGAGTGTAGTGTTATCAATGCTGCACATAATCTGGGTATCGGTGTAGTTGGTTCATCTTCACTTCTGCAGATGAATCTGTTTAAAAAATCTTTTTCAGCCGAAACGGGAGTTATCTTGGATAATACGATGACTCTAAAAAACGATATTCAATTGGCTTTACAGTTTGTGCGTTCAACTCCTGGGCTAATAAGCTCTTTATTTGGTTCTAAAACACCTGTGAATGTACGGGAAAATTGTGAAATTTCAAAAGTAAAAGCAGTACCTAGAACGAAGTATGACCTGCTATACAGGCTGTAAAAATGATCTATGATGTAATTGTAGTCGGTGGCGGTGTTGCCGGATTGATGGCAGCTATTGAAGCAAAAACCAGTGGTAATAAAGTTGCACTTATCACTAAAGGGAATTTATTTAAATCCAACTCATCAATTGCAAGCGGAGGGATCAATGCAGTCCTTGATCCAAATGAAAAAGAGGGGATTCACTTTCATGTAGTGGATACCATAAGAGCTTGTTTCGGTCTTGAAAATAAAAAAGCGATCACTTATATGTGTGAACGTGCACCTTATATGATAAAAAAACTGGTTGAGTACGGTGTTGAATTTGACAGGGATGAAGAGGGCAATATTGCTCAAAGAAGTTTCGGCGGAGGGAGAACTCAGCGAACGTGTTACGTAGGTGACAAAACTGGTTCTGCCATCACTCAGGCACTCATTAAAAAAGCCAAAAATGTAGGTGTCACTTTTTTAGTGAACAATTTTGTAATGAACTTGACAAGTTTAAATAATCGCATAAGCGGTGTAGTGGCGTTAAGAAGATCCGACTCTTCGGTTGTAGTATATCCTGCAAAATCTGTAGTACTTGCCGGAGGCGGATATGCAGGGCTTTATCGCGGACATACTACAAATGCTCAAGATTATTCGGGAGATATGCTGGCTATTGCACTACGAGCGGGACTAACTCTCAAAGATATGGAATTTGTGCAGTTTCATCCGACGGGTCTGCATAAAACTTCCTATCTTGTAAGTGAGGCTGCCCGCGGTGAGGGCGGTTATCTCATAAATGAAAAAGGTGAGCGTTTTGTTAATGAACTAGAGCGTCGTAATGTTGTAAGTTATGCGATCTCAAGACAGATCGAAGCGGGGCATAAAGTCTACATAGACCTTCGCCATCTTCCAAAAGAGAAAATAGAGACAAAACTGCCGAGTTTATATAAAGCGGCATATAATCAGGCCGGCATCGATGTTACCAAAGAGGTTCTGGAGATACGCCCCGTGGCTCACTACTCTATGGGCGGTATTGAGTCAAACATGACAAAAACATCTATAAAAGGACTTTTTGTCTGTGGAGAGTGTGCCGCAGAAGGGATACACGGGGCAAATAGACTAGGTGGGAACTCACTCTTAGAGGGTGTGGTTTTTGGGGAGCTTGCGGGTGAGAATGCTCTTGAGTTTTCCCAAAACAAAGAGTTTTTACCGATCGATTATAACCTGGTTATTAAAGATCAAAAGATGGTGGACTGGATCTTTGATATGGATACCTCTAAAAACTTTAATGCAATGCGTGTGAGCATGGGGGAAACTATGTTCAAAAATGCCGGAATACACAGAAGTGAAACAAGTTTACAAAAGGCATTTGACTATTTAAAATATCTGCGTAATGAAACAATCACGCTGCATTGTATAGACAAGGGGCGACACAATAATGTAGAACTGATCTCAATTTTAGAGTTAAGAAATGCTTTAGAGGTTGCAGAAGCAGTAGTTCTTGCAGCGATGTTCCGCCAAGAGAGTAGAGGTGCCCACCATCGTGATGATTTTAAAGAAGATGATATATCTTTACAAAAATCGATCTTGATTAGTGAGCCTAAAAAAGGGTATTTTGATGTGCGTTATGAAGATAAAGGGCTCATCAAGTTTATACGAAATTTATTTAAAGGATAAAAAATGGCAAAAGTTATGTTACGTGAAAATGATGGAGAGATCTTCTTTTATATTGCAAAAAAAGATATGGAGGAGACTATTGAGTCTTTAGAGTTTGACAGTGAAGAAAAATGGGGTGGAGAAGTTGAACTAAGCAACGGTGAAACGTGGTGGATTCAGCCAGGCGAGAAAAATCTTCCAAGAGAGGCGGTGTGTAAAAAACTCGCTGACTGATGAAATATTATACATTATGATGTTTATTAGATGTACTAATACTAGTATAATAAAATAAAAAAGATGGATAATTATGTTTGGACAATGTGAACAATGTTTAACACACAAAGAATTAAAAGTACTTTATGATATAGCATCTTTGATCTCAGATTCTAGAGATATAAAAAAGTCGTTGGAAAAAAGTTTATTGGCTTTGAAGAACTCTTTACAGTTAGAAAACTGTGTTATCTATAAGCTAGATGATGAGAACTTAAGTGTATTTGCTTCGCTCGGATTTAGTAAGTTTCAAAAAGTAAACTCTGAGTATAAACTTGGTGAGGGTGCTACCGGACTTGCAGCAAAAAGTATGGAACCTGTAGTGATTGAAAACATTCACAACGACATACTTTTTTTAAATAAGTCGGGAAATAAAACAAATCACACGCTCTCATATATAGCGGTTCCTATGATAGCCGAAGATGATGTGATCGGTGTTATCGGTGCAAACTTAACAAAAGATACTGAGATAGATTATGAAGCTACTATTCGTATATTAACAATTATAAGCTCTTTATTCGCACAGTATATAAACTCATACAGTGTGATAGAGCAAGAAAAAGAAAGATTAAAAGAATTAAAACTATATTACAAAATGGAATGGGATTCAAAAGTGCACAATTTCGGTGATATCATTGGTGACAGTCCGAAGATGCAAAATGTGTATCAAGTGATCGAGCGGATCGCACAAAGCGATGTTACGGTACTTGTCCGTGGTGAAACGGGGACAGGTAAAGAACTTGTAGCCGCAGCGATCCATAAACGCTCTAAGCGTGCGGAGGAACCGTTTATCAAACTCAATTGTGCGGCGATTACAGATACACTTTTAGAAAGTGAGCTTTTTGGGCATGAAAAGGGTGCATTTACCGATGCAAAAGAGACAAGAAAAGGGCGTTTTGAACTTGCAGACGGAGGGACACTCTTCTTAGATGAGATCGGAGATATCTCTGCATCTGCTCAGGTAAAACTGTTACGTGTTCTTCAAGAAAGAGAGTTTGAGCGTGTAGGTGGAAGTAAAACCATCCGTGTAAACGTTCGTTTGGTTGCAGCGACAAACAGAGACTTGGAGCAGATGGTGAAAGACGGAGATTTCAGGGAAGACCTTTACTACCGTTTAAATGTCATCCCTATCGATTTACCGCCGCTTAGAAAAAGGGGTGAGGATATTAAACTATTGGTAAACTTTTTCCTAGAACGCTCTATGAAAAATCATAAGAAAATCGTAAAGATAACAGATGAAGCGATGGACCAGTTAATGTCATATCCTTGGCCGGGAAATGTTCGTGAGTTAGAAAATACGATCGAGCGTATTGTACTTATGGGTAGCGAAGATGGAATTACTGCAAGCGATATGATGCTTCTACTTCCTGCACTCAATAATGAAAAACTAATAGCGGAATATTGTCCGATGCCTATGGAGAATATGACTCTTGAAGAGATTGAAAAAGATGCACTTGAAAGAGCGTTAGCAAAAAGCGGCGGCAATCAGGCCGAAGCGGCAAAAGCTCTGGGGCTTACGCAAAGACAAATTGGATATAAGGTAAAAAAATATGGACTCTAGTATATTGTATAAAGGCGAGAAATTAGAACTTTGTGAAGATTTTATAGATGTAGGCTATATGGCCGAAAATATAGAGGTCTCAGACAAGCAGGGGGAGCAAAAAGAGATCAGAAGAAGTCATCCCGATCGGTCGATGACTCTTTTGATCTCTTTTCCAGATGCCTCTGAAGATTTTATTGACGAAATTCTAAAAATTGACGAGCTGCTAAGTCACATTCAGGTACCTCTGCATTGTTACATGATCTTCGATAAAAGGTATGAGGAACAGACTCTTTTAAAAAACAGATTGAAAAAATTTGAGGTTGTTTTAGACACTGAAGATGAGTTTGGATCTATGTACGGTACGGAACTTGTAAGTGGAACTCTAGCAGGTAAGTTAACTAAGTCTCTGTTTTTGATCTCTAAAGACGGAGCTGTTTTTTATCTTGATATGCCGAGTGATTTGGAAAAACCGCTTGATTTAGAGAGATTAAGAGTAGAGTTAAACAAAGCCTATACTAGCTACACTGGAGTAGGATGTCATGGATAATGTCGTAGAAAAATTAAAAAGTGGAGAGCTTATTCCATTTATAGGACTGGGTGTTTTTGCAGATACGAAAGCTAAAGACGGAAGCGTTCTGCCTTATGATAGTGACAGTATGATACTGGCACTCAATAACGGTCGTGCAATGAGCCCGAGATTGATGTACGAATACTCTCGTGCAGCTATGAGTTTGGAACAAAGAAAAGGGCGTGAGTTTATTGTTCAGATGACAAACCACATTTACGCGTCAAAAGAGTATGACCTTCCTTTCACATACGAATATTTTAAATCTATCAAACCAAAATATATGATCGATACAAATGTAGATGACAGCGGATGTAAAGTGTATGAAGATGTAGAACACTTTATGATCACAGGAGTTTCTCGCATTACGGCAGATTACGATAGATTTTTGATCTACAAATATAACCCAGAAACTAAAGAGTACACACGAGTTGATAAAGAGGAACTTAATGATTCGTTACCAATTCTTTTCAAGCCTATGGGGTGTATGAAACCGGAGATGAACTTTATCATCTCTGATGCGGACTTTGTTGACTGGCTCACTGAAGCTATGGGCGGTTATGCACTTCCTCCGTTTCTTAAAGATTACAAAAAAGACAAATCGTATCTGTTCTTAGGTGTGGATTTTTCACGTGACACTTTTAGAATGGTCGCTCATGAAACTACTTTAGGACTTAATGACGGTCTTGTAGTTACACCGAAAGAGGAACTTACAAAAAAAGAGAACAAATTTGTAAGTACGCACAATCTTGAAGTATTACAACAGGATTGCGACACTTTCTTAAAGGCTTTATAATGAGTGATTTAGTTTGTGATTTTTGTGGTAAAAGCGTAAAAGAGGTTGAAAAGATATTTAGTGCGGAAAATGCACATATTTGTAACGAGTGTATAGGTACTTGTTCAGATATTATCTCCAAAGAGCGTATCAAAAAAGAGCGTGCCGAGTTTCAAAAGGGTCTGAGTATCCCGACACAGATCAAAGAGCATCTAGATACTTATGTGATCGGACAAGAAGAAGCAAAAAAAGTGCTTTCAGTTGCTCTATATTCCCACTATAAACGTATAGACAAACCAACTTTCAAAAATGTAGAGATCGAAAAAAGTAATATTTTACTTGTGGGACCGACGGGAAGCGGTAAAACACTTTTAGCAAAATCACTCGCAAAAATCATGGATGTCCCATTTGCCGTAGCTGATGCGACAGCACTTACTGAAGCGGGATATGTCGGGGAGGATGTTGAATCTATCCTTTCTCGTTTACTTGCTTCGGCAGATTATGATATTGAGCGTGCACAAAAAGGGATCATCTACATAGATGAGATCGACAAAATTGCGAACAAAAGTGAAAGTGCGACAAGCGGTCGTGATGTTTCAGGCGAAGGTGTGCAGCAAGGACTTCTAAAAATATTAGAAGGGGGTGAAGTGTACGTCCCTTTAAAAGGAAGCCGTAAAAGCTCTTCGGCAGAAACGGTTCTTTTTGATACTACACATGTACTTTTCATCTGTGGCGGTGCTTTTGTCGGACTTGTCGGAGATGATGAGCGAAGAAAGAAATTTCAACCTAAAAAGATGGGATTTTTAAAATCGGGCGATGAGGAACAAGCTACAAAAGAGATCGAATCAAAAGACTTGATCAATTTCGGACTTATCCCGGAGTTTATAGGGCGTATACCTGTAATCGCTACACTTAACCCGCTCTCAATAGAGGACTTAATCCGCGTACTTAAAGAGCCGAAAAATGCAATTATCAAACAGTATCAGGCACTTTTTGAACTTGACGGTATGGAGCTTGAGTTTACTGACGATGCTCTTGAAGCTATAGCAAAAGAGGCTGATGAAAAAGGTGTCGGTGCCAGAGGTCTGCGTGGAATCATTGAGAAGATAATGTTACCGCTTCAGTATGAACTCCCTGCAAGAGAGGGGATTGAGGCTTGTGTAATTACCAATGATTTTATCGAAGGTAAAAAAGAGGTAGAGCTTCGTTTCGAAGAAGTTAAAAAGGAGGCAGAGTAATGGACGATCAATCAACAGTATATGAGTGGGCAAAGACATATAATTTTACAGAACAAGAGATTCAGTATGCGACTATTTTGGCACTGAAAATTTTGGATGACGAGTGTAAAATGGATTATGACAACTACAACCTTTTTATGTCTGTGTATGACGGGATCAAAGATAAAGCAAATACACCGTTTAATCTAAGTGTTCACAGCATTATCGATCTTGCTCGTGCGAAGGATCCGATCAAAGCTGATCCGGTTTACAAAGAGATGATCGGTGAACTGCGTGTAACTATGATGAAAGATATGGAAAAACCGATCATGAAAGCGTATAAAAACCTTGTATGGGATGTAGTTAGCTGCTAATAGAGATCTAAGTCGTTTTTTGTTGTGAAACTTGACTTTAAAGAAGGAGTCAAGTGATGAACTTTACAACATTAAACAGAGATGAATATCTCGAGTCTGTGCAAAAAATAGGGGATTTCAATACTTTGAAATTCTCTAAGCAGGCATTAGACTGGTGGGATAACCACTTTGATTGGAAAAAATTTCCACCTATCGTTCTTGAAGAGAACTCTACAAACAAATCGTACCTGTTTTATACAGTTTCAAAACAGAAGCGTTACCTTACAATTCACTACCTTTTTACACCCAAGTCTTTTAGAAATAAAGGGTATGCAAACAATCTTTTTAATGAACTTTTTTCCTCTCAGGTTGATGAAGATATAGAACGTTTCCGTATGTTTTGTGTTCCGTCTTCGTTGGGATTTTATAACAATTACGGTCTTAATTATTGGGGTGTAAACACTTCACATCAGTACTATTGTGATTTTAAAATGCCAAAACACGATACAAATGAGATAAAAAACATTGTACATGATAGTACCATTGAGGAGTTTACTCCAAAAGAGATGGAACTTATTTTAGGACATTTAGAAGCTGACGGGAAAGATTTTACTTTAGAGCAAAGAGAAAACTTTTACGCTATACGTGGGATGCTAGGAAAACGATATCTTGATTTTGTACAGCAGTAGATTAAGGTGGAGCGGGTGAAGGGATTCGAACCCTCGACAGCCTGCTTGGAAGGCAGGAACTCTAGCCACTGAGTTACACCCGCATAGGTGAATTGAAGCAGAATTTTACTCTATAAAAACTAAGAATTTCATTAATTTTTTAAAGATCGCAGAACTCTAGATTTGGCAGTTCCGGGCGTTCTAAAGAGTTCTCCTGGATGTATAGATTTTTTAGTTTTGTGAGTTTTGAGAAAGACTCAGGATACTCTTGTATAAAGTTCTCCTCTATATCTAACTCTAAAAGATTTTCCAGCTCTCCTATACACTCGGGAAGTTTTTTGAGTTTATTTGCACTGACACTTAAATGGTTGAGTTTTTTGAGTTTGCAGAGAGAATCGGGCAGGTACTCAAGGTGGTTATTGTCAAGTGTCAGGATTTGGAGATCTTCTAAAGCACTTAGATCAAAGTCGATTGTTACAAGATCGTTGTCGTTAAGATTGAGTTTAATCAGCATATCGTGCAGTTCTAAAGAGGGAAGGTCTTGGATCTGATTTCCCTCAAGAAGCAGTGTTTCAAGCTCTTGTATATCCCCTAAAGATTTTGGAAGATGTGTCAGATCGTTATAGGAGAGATCCAGATAGTAAAGCGAGTACATATCGGAAAAGATCTCGGGAATCTCTTTTAAGCGGTTGGTGTCCAGTGAAAAATAGAGCAGTTTTTTAAGTTTTTTAAGATCGCTGGGAATAGATTCAAGCATATTGGCAGCGATCGTTAAACGTGTTAACTTTGTCAGCTTCGCAAAACTTTGAGGCAGTGATTTTAGTCTGTTGCCGTTGAGGTTTAAGATGATTAAAGACTCTAATGCACCGATGGAATCTGGAAGCTCTTTTAGAAGGTTGTTCTCACATTGCAGATTTTTGAGTTTTTTTAGATTTCCAATGCTTTTTGGAAGTTCTTCAAGTCGGTTGTTTGAGAGTTTCAAGACAATAAGGTTAGGCAAAAAACCTATACTTGAAGGAAGTTCACGAATCTTGCATTTTGAGAGATCAAGCACAGATATATTTTTTAACTTTTCTATATCGGTGGGAACTTTCGATGTAAGCCCTTTGCTCTTTACCCATCTTGCGAAATCTTCTAAAATCGTATCCATTCTAACACCTATGTAGCATTTTTTTGTTCTATGAGAAAATCTATCTCTTCATAGTCTATCTCACCAAACTGGATCATGTTAAACAGTGCCATTAAAGGGCGTCTACAACATGTTTTATTACATCCGGTGACTAATTTTTTTGCTTTTTTATATGGAAGATCAGTAGCGCGCAAAATATTCTCTGCTTCTGCAACGGTTTTATTGCCGCACTCACAAATGACTTTTGCTTGTACTGTTTCCATGGAATTTATTATTGTAAAAAGGTATGCTCAGCTTTGAAGTCTTCAACTACTTTCATAGCTGTTTGAACTTCTTCGCTAAGAGGTATGAGTCTGCTATAGTCTGTCCAGATTGTATCTTCAACTATATCATGGATCTCACCTGCAAGTTCTACAACTTTTCTTTTGTAACCTGCTAACTCTTTTTTTAGTGCTTTTTGTTCATCTGTTAATGCCATTTCTCTATTCTCCTTTAGTTTAAAGTTTAAAATCCATACACCATCTCTAAATTGATGTCGGGTTTTTTGTTTGTGTATAAAAGTGAGTACTCCTCACTCAGGCTGAAATTGTAAGACTTGTACAAATTTGTTATCTCCTCTACATCACTTGGAATGTAGGCAAAAATTCTTTTAAGCCCTCTGTGGTATAACACTCCGCGAAGTATCTTTTCCGCATCGGTATAGGCAGCATCTTCCATGACCCATGGAGAGATCTTGATCAGTGTTTTATCGATAGCGTAAGAGTGTTGGTATCCAAAGTCTGTAGAGAGTACCAAAGAGGATTGTTTAAAGAGCACATCTCGTATATACTCCATTCTTGTCTCATGAAACGCTTTTTTATCAAGCTTCATAATAGTTGGGATATAGTTCTCATTTGCGATACTTTTAGCCGTAGCATTTGAAAAGTTAAATGCCGGTGCACCGCCTGCATAGATCGCTTTTTTGAACTTTGCATACTCTTTGAAGCCAAAAGCAAGAAGCATCGTTCTTTCATCTTTTTTACTCATCAGACAGATCGATTTTTCCGTCTGAGAAGCGTTGTTAAGTAAGAGTTTTACAAGACGTTTTTTTATATCGTCGGTAATATTTGACATATAGTAAAAGTTGTTGATCAAAATTGAATTTTCCATCTCATATGCAGATATAAATGCTACAAGTTTACTCTCATCATACGCTCCGAAACATAGAGAAGGGTTTTGCTCAAATGTTTTTAAAACGAGTGATTTGTCTATAGTTATACTGTTGCTAAAAGCCTCAAGGTCAGCACTGAAATTTTTTGCCCGAATCCATCCTATGAACATAAATACAACTCCACTAATTCATTCGGTTCAAGCACCGTTTTTCTTTGCGTCACTATCTCACGAACTTTTGGCAGGAGACCTTGAACTTTTGCTTTTACAGGTGTAATGCCAAACGCTTTGAGATGATAGTTAATCGTTGCACTTCCGGAGTGTTTTCCGATCGGGAAAAAACGGTGTAGTCCAACCATCTCTGGCTCAAATGCTTCATATGCATTAAGGCTTTTTATCATCCCGCTAACATGGATGCCAGATTCGTGAGAGAAGATATCTCGTCCAACAATAGGTCTGTTGTGACTTACTTGTCTGTTTGCAGCAAGTGCAACGCTCTGTACCAGTGTTTGCAGGTTAATTGGATCTATCTCACGCTCTTCGTGGAATTGGTGTTTTAAACTCATTAATACCTGCTCAAACGAAGCATTGCCTGCGCGTTCACCAAGCCCGATAACCGTCGTGTTTGCACTCATAGCACCAGCTTCAAACCCTGCAATTGAGTTTGCAGTAGCCATCCCGAAGTCGTTGTGCATATGCATCTCTATATCTAAACTTGAATGTTTTGTGAGATAGTCTATCTTCTCATACGTTGCATGAGGCGTTAAGATCCCTACCGTATCACAGTAACGGAAACGATCAGCACCAAGTGATTCACCGAAGTTCATAAGCTCTACTAAAAACTCTTCATCTCCTCGACTAGAATCTTCACCGCCTATACAAACAAACAACCCCTCTTTTTTTGCCGTAGTGACAACATCTTCAAGGTTTCTAAAAAGTTTTTCCTTATCTCCGCCAAACTTTACATCGATCAAAGTTTGTGAAACGGGGACTGAGAGATCAACTGCTTGCACACCGCAAGACAGAGAGGCTTCTAAATCTTGTTGTGTCGCTCTGTTCCAAGTCATTATGCGAAGAGGAAGTTCAAGTGCTAAAATCTCTTTAATATCCTCTTGCTCTTTTGTTCCCATGGCAGGGATGCCCACTTCCAACTCATCTGCACCACAGTTATGAAGAAGTTTGGCAATTTCTAATTTTTCGTGCGTATTAAATGCAACATATGGAGCCTGTTCCCCGTCTCGAAGTGTCGTGTCATTTATGATCGCCATGAAAACTCCTTGGAAATATACTTATGTGTTTATATTCATAAAGTGTTCCTTCATTCGTATCATAATTTTAAGATAATAATGTGATAAAAATATCACATAAGATAATGTGATATTGTTGATTTTTGGGAAATTTATCTAATTTTAGTTTCAATTAATATAACTAAGAGTAATCTTTGTAAGGTTTAGTTTTATTTGAAAATCTAATATTTTAAAACAAAGAGGAGAAACTATGAATCGTAGAGACATATTAAAATTTGGTGCTATAAGTGCAGCGGCAGCAACGGCTACTTTAACAGGATGTACAACTGCTCCGAAACCGGATAATAGTGTAAAACCTGCTGTTGGAATGGGTTCTAAAGCACCGTTACCAGCGGCTAAAGGTCCTAGAGTTGTTATAGTAGGCGGTGGATGGTCAGGTCTGTCAGTTGCCAAATATACTAAAAAGTTTGCGCCTAATGCTGATGTTGTTTTAGTTGAACAAAGAACACAATTCCATTCTTGTCCTATTAGTAACTTATACCTTGTAGGTGCAGTTGATTTAGAATTCATAACTCACGATTATTTACAAGCTGCTCGTGAAAATAAATATACATATTTTAATGCTTCAGCTATCGGAATAGATAAAGCTCAAAAAATAGTAAAAACAACGAACGGTGATATAGATTATGACTATTTAGTATTGTCTCCTGGTATTGACTACGATTATAGTCCTTGGAATGTAGATCTTGCAACTGAACAAAGATTAAGAACAGAATATCCTGCAGGTTTCATGTCACCAAGTGAACATATGACGATTAAAAGTAAACTTGAAGACTTTGAAGGCGGTAATTTTATTATTACGGTACCTGGTGGTAACTATAGATGTCTTCCTGCTCCATATGAAAGAGCTTGTTTAATTGCAGATTATTTCAAAAAGAACGAGATTGACGGTAAGGTACTGATTTTAGATGCTAACCACGACATCACGATCAAATCTGAAGGTTTCCACTCGGCATACGATGAGATGTATAAAGATTATGTAGAGTATGTTCCAAGTGCAGCAATTATGAGTATTGACTTAGAAAACAAAAAAGTGATCGCAGGTGAACTTGAAGATGAGTATGAGTTTACTGATGCTGCATTCTACCCGCATGTACGTGGTGGAAAACTATTGGAAGTTTGTGGCGTGGCAAAAGACAATGCATTTAATAAAATGGAAGGGAATATCGATCCGTTTACATATGAAGTTATCGGTGAAAAAAATATCTTCGTAGCTGGTGATGCACGTCCGATGGGTTACTCAAAATCAGGTAATACGTCAAACTCTGAAGGTCACTACTTAGGAAAACTTATCGCTGAGAGAATCTTAAATAACAAAGATATCAAATGGAAATCTCCGTTAACTGTATGTTATTCTGCAGTTTCTGCTATGCCTAATCATGCAATTTCTGTTAGAGCAGAATATGAGTTTAAAGGTAAAACACTTGCAGGTTTCACAAATGTTGAACTATCACAAGAGTGGCGTGGAAAAACAGGTGAGAATAACGGAAAAGCGCTTATGGAATGGGCTAAAGGTATGTACAGAGATATGTTTAACGCATAATCTGCATACTGTGTATTTTTAAGGAGAAGTATTAATGCAAAGAAGAGAGTTCTTCAAAGTAGTTGCAGGGGTTGGAGCTGTAATAGTAGCTCCTTCTCTCATAACTACAGACTTAAGAGCTGATGACGGAAGATTGTATAAAGCGTACAATAAAGTTCAGTTAGTTGATGGTGATGGTAATCCTATTTTAGCTTCAAAGCTTGTAGAGGAAGAGAACTATATATTTAACTATCCGTTTGTCGGTGTAAGTTCAATACTGATAGCTTTACCGGAAAAAACAGAAACAAATGTGAAGCTTAAAAGTGAAAGCGGTGAAGAGTACATTTGGAAAGGCGGTATAGGGAAGAAAGGAAATATAGTAGCGTACAGCTCTATATGTAGTCATCAGATGACACATGTCAATAAAGCTGAATCTTTTATCTCTTACCAAAAGAGATGTCAAAAAACTATGGCTTGTCCAAGAACAGGTGTAATGGTATGTGCTTCACACCTCTCTGCATATGATGTGCATAAAGGGAGTGAGGTGATCAGCGGACCTGCTCCACAACCTCTTGCAAGTATAGTATTGGAGCATCACGACGATGATACTCTTTGGGCAGTAGGCGTTCTTGGTGCAGACAAGTTCCATGAGTTTTTCAAAGCGTTCAAGTCTGAGTTAAAAGAGCAATACGGCGGAGCTAGAAAAGCAAAGAAAAAAGTAAAAGATACTGCACAGCTTGTTGCTTTGGCAGATTTTACAAAAGATATAATTCAATACTAAAAGAATTAATACAAAGGTGGAGTTTTTCAATCACTCCACTTTTTCTTCACACAATATTCTCACACAAATCCTTTTTATTTTACATAATGTTTTTTGGGTTATAATTCCGCAAAATGTATAAGGAACGTATGTGAAAAAAGTTGCGGTTATCGGTGCAGGGTATGGTGGTTTAAGAGCTATTGAAAATTTAGCGAACAATAAAGAGCTTTCGCTCTATCTTTTTGATGAAAACTCTTACCATTATCTGCAAACTGAAGCATACGGTTACATCGCAGGGAGATTTGATCTGCACGATGTAGCACTTGACCTGCAAAACTGGTGTCACGGGTTTGAAAACAGAGTACATTTCATTCAGGAAAAAGTGACATTTATAGATTCCCAAAACAATATTGTTAAAACAGACAACGAAAACTACGACTTTGACTATCTAATTATTGCAAGCGGAGCAAGAACAAACTTCTTTAAACAGATCAGCGGTTTGGATCAATACGGTTTCGGTGTAAAAAAACTGTTTCGTTCTCACGGTTTTCGAACAGCTTTTGAAAAACTGCTTTATGAGAAGCTTGTAGAGGCAAAATCGCATGGAAAAGTGATGAACCTTGCAATAGGCGGTGCAGGGCTTAGCGGTGTCGAGATCGCAGCTGAGATGGCAGACGTTGTTGCCAGACATACAAAAAGCATAGGTGCTTCTGCTCAGGAGCTGCAGATCTATCTTATTGATGCGAGTGACACAATTCTTCCTGGAATGAGTGAATACATCATTAAAAACACTCAAATAAGGCTTGAAGAGCTCGGGGTAAAAATAGTTACAAGCAGTTTCATAGACAGTGTAGATAAAGATACTATCTACTTTAAAGACGAAACACAGTTAGAGTACACGTTTATGATCTTTACGGGCGGGATAATCGCCAATACAATTGATATGGACAAAGAGGTACAAACAAACAGAATAGGGCAGTATATCTGTGATGATACACTGCGCATACAAGAGAACATTTTTGCCATCGGGGATTGCAGCGAGCTAAAAAGTGCCGACGGAAAACTCTTGCCTCCGACTGCACAAACTGCCGAGAGAAGTGCAGAGTATGTTGCAAGATCGATTTTGAAACTGCTTGAACAAAAAGAAGTAAAACCGTTTAAAGCAAAAGTGGACGGTGTGTTTGTCGCTCTTGGAGGTTACTATGCAGTGGGTGAGTTGTTTAGTTTTATAAAAGTGAAGGGAAAATTTGCTTACATCTTGAAAAAACTGATCACGAAAAGTTACTACATCGGCTTAAAATTACGCCTTAATACAGGGTTTATGAAGCGTACATCTTTAGAGAAAGAAGAACTCTAAAGATATTGAATGTTATCTGCTTTGATCTTCTCTAGTTCTACATCCTGCAACCCGTCATACGCATACAGATAACACATATTTTCAGGTTTTAGTTTTTTGGATAAAGACCAAAAATTGATGATGTTTGTAACGATGGTTACATTTTCAGCTCGTAAAGATTTTAAAGGGAAACCTATTGCACCGTGTGAAGTTGTCACAGGGTAGAGCTCCAGCAGTTCATTGTTTATAGATATAGGACCATAGCCGTGAAGTAATACGATTGTGGGATTGTTTTTCATTTTAATAGCTTTAAAGAGCAGGGGTTACCCTAACTCTTTCTCAGTGTTAAAAAAGTATTTTTTTGCAGCTTCGTGTACAGAGATCTCGATTGGCTCATTTGCATAACTGTCATCACAGATAAGTCCAATCTCGTTTAAGTCGTTCATTGGACACTCACCGATTTTGGCAGTAAGCAGTACGTCAACATCTTTAAGTGTTGTTTTGATCTCTTCGATTGGGTTATAATCTTCGGCAACTTCTGCACCGGAGTATGAACTCTCGATTTTTCTATGCATTACAAACTTGATCGCTTTATCACCTGCTTCGTAGATTAAGAACTCTTGAGCAGAACCGAAGTGTTGGTTGATCATACCTTCACCCGCAGTTGTAATAGCTATGAGTTTTGTCTCACCCGTTGAGCTGAGTTGCTCTTTAGCAGCTTGCTCAATTTTGATACGTTTATTTGCTTCTTCAAGGTGACTTCTCCAGCTCTCGATCATCTCGTGTTTTTTCGTACGAGCTTCGATGTTGTACTTATCTTCAAGTGCCGTAAAAGTCATGTTCATAAATACATCCTTTGTAAACTCTTCACCTCTGTCTTCACCGATAAGTCCTACTGCGTCAGCACGACATTGACGACAGTGACTCATTAGTTTCATATCCATACCACACGCTTCTTGTGCAGCCATAGTCTCTTGGTCAGTCGCACTAGGTACGCCGTCAAGACCAAATTTTGTACCAAACTCAGGAGAAGATAGTAGAGGCATAATGTTATGTAAAAATACATTCATCTCTTTAAGTTTTTTAGCAACGTTTGGAAGATCTTTATCGTTCACTCCTGGAATTAAAACAGAGTTTGCTTTTACCAAAATACCGCGCTCAGTAAGCATACGGATACCTTCAAGCTGTTTCTCTAAAAGAAGTTTTGCACCTTCTGCACCCCAGATTTTTTTGTGTTCCCAGTGTACCCATGGATAGATCTGGCTTCCGATCTCACCTGTTGGATCTACAGTATTGATCGTTACAGTTACGTGGTCAACATTGTATTTTTCGATCTCGTCGATGTAGTCAGGTAGACGAAGACCGTTAGTTGAAAGACATAGTTTCAAATCAGGTGCTTTTTCTTGAAGCATTCTAAAAGTATCAAATGTCTTTTTAGGGTTTGCCAGAGCATCACCCGGTCCTGCAACACCTACAACTGAAAGTTGCTGAATGTCACCACCGACGTAAAGTACTTTTTTTACAGCCTCTTCAGGTGTGAGTTTAGAACTTGTAACTCCCGGACGAGATTCGTTTGAACAGTCGTATTTTCTGTTACAGTAGTTACATTGAATATTACATGCCGGAGCCACTGCCACGTGAATCCTTGCGTAATGTTGGTGAGCTCCCTCACTATAACACGGGTGATTATTGATCTTTTCTTGGATAGCCATAGCCTCGGGATTGTTTGGATCAAATCCCATATCTGGTGACGTACCGCATCCTCCAGTTGAACAACTCATGAAAACTCCTTTGCCGTTTGTTTATTAGGCTTATAGTTTCAAAAACTGTTCCTTAAGAGCTTTTTTCTACTCTGTTTTTACCGTTTTCTTTTGCTTTGTATAAAGCCAAATCTGCATCTTTAAAAATACTCATAGGATGTTTTTCATCGCTAGGAGCGGCTACACCGAAGCTGCACGTAACTTGTCCGACACCTTCAATTTTATGTTCTGCAATTGTTTTACAAATATGCTCTGCTTTTTCATATGCGACATCAAGTGTTGTTCTTCTCATTAAAATTACAAACTCTTCACCGCCCCAACGTGCAAAAATGTCACTCTCTCTGACATTTTTTTCCACAAGCTTCACAAGTTTCTTAAGTACCGTGTCTCCAACATCATGTCCAAAAGTATCATTGATCTTTTTAAAGTTGTCTATATCAAACAAAATCAAACTCATCGGTGTTTTGTAGCGGCGGTAAGAGTTAAATTCACGTTTATAGAGATCATCAAACATCTGTCTGTTGTAAATTTTAGTTAAATAGTCATGCGTTGCAATATTGTAAAACTTCTCTTTCTCTTTGATCGCCTTATTGCGTTTGGTAATGTCTTGAATGAAAGCAACAAATTTGTCACTCTTGCCAATGTGCATCAACTGCAGTTGAATCTCAACGTCGTACAACGTGCCGTCTTTTCTTCTATGTTTTGTTTCAAAATAGATCTGTTCAAGCTCTTTTTTCAAAAGAGGTTTAATGATCTGGGCAAAGAGATCGGCATCAAACTTTGGTTTTATATCCAGAGGAGTCATCTCTAAAAACTCTTCACAGCTGTAGCCGCTGTTTTCGATAGCACTGCTATTAACGTAGCTAAATTTCAGTGTTTGGGGATCAAAAATGTAGATCTCGTTGAGTGAGTTTTTAATAATCTCTTCAAACCCTTTTGCCCGTTTATAACTTTTTTGCAGTGGAGTAAGTACACTTACTTTTAATATCTTCATAATTATTAGATATCCAATAATAGTAATTGCAAGCGATGTAAATATGCTCCATAACATAATGTCGTAGCGGATATTTGTATAATGCTCTTTGAGTTCACTTTCGTCAAGTTCTGAGATAAGTGCCCAGTGGATAGTATCTATAATAAAAGGCTTGTAAACAGAGAGTACATCGATATCCCTGTAATCTTTAATAATGTTATGAGAACTGTTCCCTGCTAAAGCATCTTTTACAGCCTTAGTGTCTATTTTATATTTTTGAGGTTGTAAAAAAGAATTTTTTATATTGAATGCTTTTTTGAGATAGGAACTGCTTCTTAAAAGATGATCGGAACCTACAAGGTAACTCTCAGCTGTTTTTTCCATACCAGCCCGAAAGTATATAATCTCATCAATTACATTTACAGGCATCACCAAAACCAGAATATTTAAAAGTTGTTCATCCTCTTTTACGGGAGTCCCAAGAAGAAGATAAGGGGTCTGTGTATTTAAAACAGAAAACTCTGTATCTGCAATATGGGTCTTATGTGTTTGTAAAACATTTTTGTAAAGTGCTGTAACATTTGAGTTTTGAAAAGTTGGTGAAGTGATCTTTTGACCAATAAGTTTACTGTTTTTAGCACTAAACATTATTTTTGAGTTGTTTGGATCGAGCAGTAAAAGATCGCTGTATTCATACTCATTTAAAAAGACTGAAATATAAGAAGTATCCTTAATGGTGTTTTTGGATATCTCTAAAATATCATTGTTATGTGCAAGAGTGTTAATATCTTGAAGTCTGTGTTTAAAGAAAAGTTTGAGTTTATGCTCTTTTATATTGTTTATCGCTTCAAGGTTCTTAAATGCTAGAGTATAGGAAAGCTGCTCATTTTTGTCGGCGTAAATGTAAGCCGTTATTCCCACCGTAATATTTACAAGTACTAGAAAGGTAAGAGGTAAAATGATTTTAGGATTTAAAAAAAGTTTTTGAATGTTCATAGAAACCCCTTGTTTGCCAAGTATAGCAAATTAGAGTTTACAAAAACTTATAGGACTCAAGTTGAATTGAATCCTATATGGTTTTTAAAACTGCGAAGTTTTAAAGAGTAAAGCTTCCCGCTACCTCTTTTAGAATAGCATTGGCATCATTAGAGTTACCTGCATATTTTACAATTGAAACACCGTGGTTTTTCATAGTGTTTGCAGTGTTTTTACAAGCACGACTAAGTACAATGTAGTCACATTCGTCTAACACTACACCCATTTTGTCATGTTGTGCAATATGTTCTGCATCATCGTGATCGTGTGAACATACATGATCTTCATCATCGTGTTCATGATCAAGGTCGGTACGAGGATTGTTTTTGATCTCATCTAAAGTAAATGAGCGAAACATTCCCCCGCCTTGCATTGTAAAAATGGCAAACTTGGGAGTGTGCCCTGCATTGCCGAAAAAAGTTAGTGATTCATCTTTAACTGGGATAGCGATTTTCATTATATGTACCTTGATTTTTTGATTTTAACTTAAATATTGTAGCACTATATTTGTTTAGAAATTCTTTATAAAAAGAGGCGGAAAAACCCTCTTTTTATACCTCTACAGCCATTGACTCCGCTCTTTGAGTCAAGCTAATAGAATCACGGAATGGTCTAGGCTGATTTGCCGGAGACAACACCCCTTTTTTCTTATGCGTTCTGATCGAGTACTTTCCATTTTCTTGACCTTGGATATAGTACTCGTCATAGTCTGGAATATAAGGCATATCCCAAACTATACACCCCTCTGTCGGACAAACATCGGCACATTTTGGTACAGTAGTGTCAACACACTCTATACACTTTTCAGGTTTTACATATGTGTATTCACCATCTGTAAGAGGAGACTCGTCTGCACTTACTATAGCAGTTGCAGGACACTCCTCTATACAAGCATCACAGTTGATACACAGATCGGTTATATATACAGACATTTATGCCCAGCGACCGATATTTGCATTTGATTCTCTATCGCTCATTGAAACATCAGAGATAAAAGGTTGCTCTTTTTGTTCAGGAAGCATAAGCCCTTTTTTCTTGTGTACGCGAATGTTGTATGTTCCGGCATCCTGACCAGCTTGCCAATAGTCGTTATACTCTTTAGTATAAGGCATATCCCAAACGATCGCACCTTCAGTAGGACACGCTTCAACACAACGCGGTGTATCTGCATGACCCACACACTCTACACAGCTCTCAGGTTTTACATAGAAGTAAGAATCTTGAGGATTTTTTTCATTGTTTTCATCTAAAATTGCTGCAACCGGGCACTCCGGTGCACAAGCGTCACATGAGATACACTCATCTGTAATCATAACTGCCATAATAGCTCCTTTAATAATAATTGCAATTAACCTATACAGATAGTGTTCCTTCTAAGGGTATGCTACTTGTATATCTATATAAAATAATATTTGGAGGGGTATTTTGGAAGTTGTTGTAAACGGTAGAAAGTTAGAGCTACAAAAAAAAGAGCGTCTTGTCGGGGGCGAGGCTCCTGCTGCTAGAGTAAAAATGAACAGCGGTGAGACAAAAGTGATCGGGATGATGGCTGACAAGGTGCAGTGTATGATCACACTTAGCAATAGTTATGATCTAAACGGCTCGCTTTTAGAGGTGATAGAGAAACATAAAGAAAAAGCAAACATCTATGTGATCAGCTCTTCGGAACTTGAAAATAGTTACGATGAAGATATGTGTTCATACGATTTTAAAGATTTTTCACTCAAATACGGTGTAAACATAGATGACAGCACTTGTGCAAAATCTATATTTATCATTGACAAAGAGGGGGAGATAATTTACAAAGAGGTGTTAGATGACCTTGTAAGTGAATTTAATCTGGAGCTCTTGGATAGTGAACTTGATCGTGCGATAAAGTTCAAGAAAAAAGGGCATACGCACGAGAATTGGATGGGTGTGTAATGTTAAGCGAAAAAACAATTGAGTGGATGGTTGAAAACGATTACGATCCAAAAATGATAGACAAGGTCGGTAAACACGGTAACTCAGCACTTATGAAAGCGGTTCGTGAAGCAAAAAGTGAGATCGCATCTGAGTTCATAAAAGCGGGAGCTGCGTTAGAGGTGCGAAACGTTGACGGCAATACGGCACTTTGGAATGCCTGTTTCGGGCAGGACTACAAATGTGTAGAGTTGTTGGTAAAAGCGGGCATAGAGCTTGACAGCACAAACGACAACGGTGTAACTGCCCTTATGTACAGTGCAAGTGCAGGGAAGTTAGATATGGTAAAACTCTTGTTGGAGTACGGTGCAAAAACAGAGATAGAAAATCTTGATGGATTTAAGGCAATAGATTTGGCGGCTACACCTTCAATCTACAAGGCTCTTAAAAATGGTCTATAAAGCGAAGAAAAAAGATTTAGAGAGTTTAGAGCTGTTGTTAAAAGAGCTTTTTACGCAAGAAAAAGAGTTTGTGTACAAAAAGGGTCTGCATAAAAAAGCGTTAAAAAAGATCCTTGAAAATAAAAAGATGGGACGCATTTTTGTCTACAAAATAGAGGACAAAATTGTAGGTATGGTAAGTATCCTTTTTAGTTACTCAACAGCCCTCGGCGGAAAGGTTGGCATTATTGAAGATATGATCGTAGAATCCGATTACAGAGGTATAGGTGTGGGAAATGCGCTATTGGAACACCTTATGTATTATGTAAAAAAGAAAAGGTTAAAAAGGGTAACGCTTTTGAGTGATGCTGACAACAGCATTGCGCATAAACTGTACAAAAAATATGGGATGAAACACTCTCAGATGGTAGTTTTTAGAAAAGGGGTTTAAAATGGGAAAAGTGGAAGATAAAATCAAAGTAGATTTACTGCAAAATATCTATGCAGATACTGTTGCTATTTATGAGTTTATAGAGAGTAGATTTGCATTGGCTGAAGAGGAACGTCAAAAAATTATTGAGCGTATCAACAGTATGAATGACGGTTTGGTGCTTATTTTAAAAGATGTGAAACTCTCGTAAGGTGTTAAGATGGTAACACCCGTCATTGGGGTATCTGAGCTGTATAAACAGCTTGAACTGCTCATACAAACAGATACGCCTGTATTTATTCACGGAAGTCCGGGAATAGGGAAGTCGTACATCGTCAATGAACTCGCCCAAAAGAATGATCTCGGTATTCGCGACATTCGGCTTTCACAACTAGATGCGGTCGATCTCAGAGGTATCCCATCAATTCAAAATGAACAGACAAAATGGATGCCGCCTGTTTTTTTACCCGATGATGAGAACTCGGAGGGGATTTTGTTTTTAGATGAGTTAAACTCGGCACCCCTTTCAGTTCAAGCTGCGATCTATCAGCTCGTACTCGATCGTAAAATTGGGGAGTATGTCTTGCCAAAAGGGTGGAGGATCATCTGTGCGGGGAACAAGATAGACGATAAAGGGATCGTTTTTAAACTTCCGTCCCCTTTGATCAACAGAATGGTACACATTGTTTTAGAAGCGAAATATGATGAGTTTAAAACATGGGGGATTAAAAATAAGATCCATCCATACATCATCGGTTTTTTAGGGTTTCGTCCTGATCTTTTAAGTACACAGATCCCTAGTGCTACAGAAGCAAACCCCGCCTTTGCAACACCTCGTGCCTGGAGTATGCTCTCAAACATTTTGTACGCGGTAAAAGATCTCAGCACGATCAGCTCGATCATTCACGGCACGGTGGGTTACGGTGCGGGGATAGAGTTTATCTCTTTTGTGAAAGTGTATAAAACTCTGCCAAATATAGATGCAATTTTAGCAGGAGAGAGCGAAGATGTTCCAATTGAACCAAGCGCACTTTATGCCTTGTGTGCGGCATTGATCGAAAAGTATCAAATGAGTGAGCATGCAGAGCATATCTTCACTTACGCAAAACAACTCCCTGTTGAGTTTAACGTGATGCTGATCAAAGACCTTATAGTCAAAGATGAGTCCATAGCAGAACTAGAGAGCTTTGAAGAGTGGCTTGAGAAGTATGAAAACTTCATCATATGAGGAGCTTTTTCAAAAAGTTCGCATCCACTTTCTTTTTCATCATCCCTTTTTATCTGTTCTAGCACTCTCAATCCCTACCGTCTTTACCACCAATGTAAAAAGTGCCTTTGAAACAAACGGCACTACTTTGGAAGTTGATCTTGAAAAACTGGAGAGATACAGTGAAGATGAACTGACATATTTGTACGCCCATACACTTTTGCATATAGTACTCAAACACCCCTACAGACAAAAAACAAGAGAGTTAAAACTGTGGAACCAAAGCTGTGACATTGTTGTAAACAATACCCTTGCAACTTTTAATGATGTGGGAAAAATGCCCGAAGATGAGCTCTTTGATGAAACGCTTAAAGACAAATGTGTCGAAGAGGTGTATGAGATCCTCTACAAAGAACAAGAGGAAGAAAATGAAGGCTCAAGCGAAGAGAAAGAGGACAATGAAGCAAAAATAACTCCGGATGAAAAAGGAAAACTCAAAGCGCACATCTACGATGAAAGCAAGCAAGATATTCAAGAGGTGGCGGATGAAAAAACCTCAAGCGGCGAGCAGGAAAAACTAAACGGCATCATTATCCAAGCCCTCTCGATAGCACAAAAAAATACGACACAGTACAGCGGAATGCTTGTTGAAATCGACACGCTCATAAAACCCGAGATCAGCTTTTACGATGTGTTAAAAGAGTACTTGGTTACTTCAACTTTTGAGAAAGAATCAACATTTTCAAAACCAAATAAACGCTTTGCACATTTGGGACTCTACCTCCCCGGAACTAAAAAACAGCAAGAGCAACTTGAAGTAACCGTAGCACTAGACAGCTCTTCAAGTGTGACGATGGAGGAGTATAAAAAATTTTTAGGGATAATCGCTGAGGTATGCGAGGGGTTTTACGAATTCAAAGTGCAGATACTCCCTTTTGACATCAATGTGAAAGAGGAACTGATTGTCAGCTTTGATAGTTTTTCATCACTAGAGAGTGTTGATTGGCATATCCCTAAAAGTGACGGCGGGACAAATTTCGATGCGGTTTTGCGTTACCTCAAAACAACGGAGATTCGCTCAAACGATCTGCTCTTAGTTCTCAGCGACGGAGAGTTTGAGATCAGCGAAGCTTTGGTCTCTCAAACACTCTTTATCATCAACGAAAAAAAGAATCTTCGGAAGTTTGAGCAGTACGGGAGGGTGATAGAGTTTTCGGTATAAGCAGGGTTAAAAAATAGTGCTGTTCCTTGTAAAAAATAGTGATATAATATGATTAATTCAAATAAATAATTTTTAATCATTTAGATATTATCATATGTTTAGTCTGGGGGCAGGATGGAAGTTACAAATGCACAACAAGTTGAACATGCATTGCATGAATGGGTAAGTGCCTTAGATGTTTTGGATGATGCTATTTTCATTCATGACCAAGAGTATCGTATACTTCGCTGTAATCGTGCGTATCAGCGTCTTGCTGCGCTTTCTTTTGAGGAGATTATTTCTCAGCCCTATTTTAAAATTTTCCCAAAATTAGATGCCCCTCTAAGAAGTTGTTCTAAAAGCATAAATAATAGTGTTAGCGATGAGCATGAAGAGGATATTTTGGTCGAGGGTAGCCTATACCGTTCCCGCTCTCACACGATATTTGATAAAACAAGTAACTATTGTTATTCGATCCATGTCCTACAAGATATTACCAAAGAGCAAGCAGATGAAGAGAAGTTAAAACAAAACGAAAAGTTTATTAAGGCCGTACTCAACAATCTTCCCATAGGTATTGCCGTCAATACTGTCTCCCCTGAAGTAAAATTCAATTATATGAACGACAACTTTCCAAAACTTTACCGCACGACACGTGATGCATTAAGTAATCCGGATGATTTTTGGAAGGCCGCATATGAAGATACAGATTTCCGAGAAAAAATCAAAAAAGAGGTGACCACGGATTGTGAAAGCGGTGAGCCATCTCGTATGCGCTGGAAAGATATTCCGATCACTCGTAAAGGGGAAAAGACAACTTATATATCGGCACAAAATATTCCGCTACCAGATATGAACTCAACTATTTCAATGGTATGGGATGTAACAGAGCGTAAGGAGATCGAGGATCTGTTACGCAGTGAAAAACGTTTTTCCGACAAGCTGATTGAAAGTATTCCGGATGTTCTCTTCTTGCTTGACAGTGAAGGGAAACTTGAACGTTGGAATGAAAAAATGGAAACTCTTTTCGGTATGACACCTGAAGAGTTAAAACATCGTGATGCTCTTTTATTTATATATGAAGAGGATCGCTTTGAGATCGCAGAAAAAATTGAAGAAACTCTCACAGTTGGGCATAGCATCGTAGAAACAAGACTCATAACCAAAGATGGAATCCGTTACTATAAATTTACGAGTAAACGGATCACAACGCCTAAGGGCACAGGGATTATCGGCATCGGGTTTGATATGACCAAACGCAAGAAGATGGAACTGCAGTTACAAAGGGAGAGAGACTTTTCAAACAAGCTTATCGACACCGCTCCCGTAATTGTCTTATTGCTTGATCAAACAGGTCACATAGTCAAATACAATCGCTACACGGAGGAGCTCAGCGGTTACCCTCTTGAAGAGGTTCAGGGCAAGGAGTGGTTTTCACTGTTTTTACCCGAAGCGACCCGTGAAAAGACCAAAGAGGTTTTTCTAGAAGCTATTAATGATCTTGATAGCCAAGGAAATATTGACACCATGCTGACACGCTCAGGCGATGAGCTTCACATAGAGTGGTATAGTAAAACAGTTAAAGATGCCGAGGGAAAAACAGAAGGGCTGCTTGCTATCGGTATGGATGTGACCGAACAGCAAAAAGTTCAGGAACGTCTGGAGTTGTTTCATACTCTTTTTGAGCACTCGAAAGACTCTGTTGAGATTATCGAGCCGGGTACGCTCAAACTGCTTGATGTGAATGAAACGAATTGCCGTGAACTTGGTTACAGTCGTGAGGAACTTCTTAAACTGAGTATTTATGATATAGACCCTACAGTGACACCAGAGCTTAGTAAGTCTATTGAAGAGAAGATACAAAAGGAAGGAAGTCTGAGTTTTGAAAGTGTTCATAAGCGCCGTGATGGAAGCACGTTTCCAGTGGAAATTTCGCTATCGCTTAATAACAACTTTGAACACCCTTATTTATTGTCAATTGCTCGTAATATCACCGAACGCAAGGAAGCGGAGGAGCATCTTAAAGAGAGTGAAGAAAAATTCCGTACAATGACTGCTTCCGCACAAGATGCGATCTTGATGATAGATGCAAAAGGAAATATCTCCTACTGGAATGAAGCAGCGGAAAGAGTCCTTGGTTATTCGGCTGATGAAGTTATGGGGACTAACCTTCATAATTTGATCACTCCAGAACGTTTTATGGATGCTCATCTCAAAGGGTTTAAAGAGTTTCAGCGTACGGGTCAGGGTGCTGCTGTTGGAAAGACTGTTGAACTTGCAGCTATAAAAAAAGACGGTACGGAGTTTCCTATTGAACTCTCTTTGTCCTCAATACTTCATAAAGATGGATGGGGTGCTATAGGGATCATGCGTGACATAAGTGAGCGTAAAGCATCTGAAGCTGCACTAAACAGCGCAAATCGAGCGCTTAAAACCCTTTCTGCCGGGAACTTGGCACTTGTACATGCAACCAGCGAAGATGAGTTGCTTAAAGAGGTAACGAGAGTGATCGTTGAAAGGGGCGGTTATAGCCTTGCCGTCGTCGATTATGCAGACGATGGTCCGGATAAACATCTCACTCCTGTCGCTTGGCATGGTTTTAGCGGGGAAGAGTATTGGTTAAGTAACTTATGTTGGAAGGATACGGGAAAAGGTATTCTCCCTGCCGGAGCAGCTGTTCGTGAAGGAGTGACACAGATCTACAGAGATATCTCAGATCCTCTTACTTGTCCTAACTGGCGGGATGCTGCAATGGAACGCGGATATGTTTCACACATCTCTCTGCCGCTTTTTGATGGAAAAAAGCCTTTTGGAGCACTTAGTATCTACTCATCTCAAGAGGAGTCTTTTGACGAAGAAGAGATCCATTTACTTGAAGAGTTGGCAAATGATCTGGCTTACGGTATTGGAAATCAGCGTACGCGTGCTGCTAGTGAAAAGCATGAAGAACTTTTACGAGAAGGCTTGGAGCAAACAATTTTGGCGATTTCGGCGACGGTAGAATCGCGCGACCCATATACTGCGGGTCATCAAAAACGTGTTGCTGAACTGGCAACGGCTATTGCTGAGGAGATGGGGCTTGGTCAAGATGAGATAGAGGGGATTAGGTTTGCGGCTATCATTCACGATCTTGGTAAGATCCACATCCCTGCGGAGATTCTTGCTAAACCGGGACGTTTGAGTGAAATTGAATTTATGTTGATTCAGACACATCCGCAGGCCGGTTATGACATCATCAAGGATGTTCGTTTCCCTTGGCCAATTGCACAGTATGTTCTTCAACATCATGAACATATGGATGGCTCTGGATATCCTCAGGGGCTTAAAGGTGATGAGATCTTGTTAGGTGCAAAGATAATTTCCGTCGCAGACGTGATCGAAGCTATATCTTCACACCGTCCTTACCGCTCGGCATTGGGAATACAAATAGCTCTTGATGAGGTTGTAAAAGGTAGGGGGACACACTATGACACTGCAGTGGTAGATGCTTGCATAAAACTTTTTAATAAAAAGAAATTTACATTTAACACTAAGTCAAGTATGCACTCTTCTTGATTAGAAGAGTATGGTAGAGATATTGAATTTTTATGAGTTGTCTTTTAAGTATTAGGAGGCATGATTTTCTTTACTATTTTCAGATTCTTCATAATCTGGTGGAAGGAGAGTCCATGTTTCATGAGTGCTTTTACGAGTTTCTTTGATTGCTCCATCTAAGCGGAAGCACATTACACCAACTACTGCTCTAAATTGTGAAGCAGGAGAATGATCGTCATCAAAGTATTTTTCTATCATGTATATTAGGGCCCAGTTTTCTGAAAATGGTGCAACTAATTCTTTAATTCGATCCCTATGAGATCCGGCATTTAATGAAGCACTAGAGATTTCATGTGCAAAACTATTTCTAATTCGTCTTATTAAATGTAATGCTCTCGCAAAATCTGCTTCTATAAGTCCTAAACGATATGATATATTTATTCGTGAGCTAAATGTTGCAAGTGGACTATCACCATCAAGTAATTCATCTTTTCCAGATGTACAGGGAAGTAGAAATCTTTCTAGTATCTGATATAACAAAAGGTCTAATTGAGAGGCACCTAAAATAACTGCTGCCCTATCACTTTCTGTTTTAAATTCATTAGCAAATTTTTCAAATTCTTCTGAGGTCATTCCATGATTGATTTTTTTCTTTGCCATAAATATTACTCCTACCTATTTATCTAACAAATATTATATACAATTTGTTCATATATATTCAAATAAATAAACATAAAAAAAGTTAGTTGGAACAATAAAATACACCTTCGGCACAAAACTTGTACATATCTCTTTATTAAAGGAGTGATGTATGAATCCACAAAGTGCCAAAAGAGCTATTGCCCATCTTGTTGATCGAAAGGTACCTATGTTTGTATGGGGGCCGCCGGGGATCGGGAAGTCTTCGATCGTAAAACAGATTGCAAATGAAAAAGAGTTGGAGTACATCGACCTTCGTTTGTCACTGCTCGATCCGACAGATTTACGCGGTATCCCTTTTTTCGATGCGAAAAACGACAAAGCTGTTTGGGCTCCCGCATCGTTCTTGCCGACAGATGAAAATTCCTCGGGAATCTTGTTTTTAGATGAGCTAAATACGGCAGCCCCTATGGTTCAGGCTTCTGCATATCAGCTGATCCTCGATCGTAAAGTTGGGGAGTACTCACTTCCTGATGGTTGGGCGATCGTAGCGGCGGGAAACCGTGAGAGCGATCGCGGTGTTGTGTTTCGTATGGCGGCACCACTTGCAAACCGTTTTATACACCTAGATATGGAGTCCAACGTAGAGGACTGGAAAAACTGGGCGCTCTCATCAAACCTAAGAGGTTCCATCATCGCATTTATCTCTTACAGACCCGATGCGCTTTTTACGTTCGGGGCAAATGCCGAAGCAAAAGCGTTTGCAACTCCGAGAACTTGGGAATATGTAAATGAGATCTTAGAAAGTGAGCCGGAAGATGACCTGCTTTTAGCGATGCTTAGCGGTGCGATTGGTGAAGATCTGGCGGCTTCGTTTTTAGGATTTTTATCGGTTGAGAAATCTCTGCCCGATATTGAAGCTATCTTATCGGGTGAATCTAGTGAAGTACCCGAGGAAGCTTCAGCTCTGCACATCTTAGCTACGGCACTTACGATGCGCATAGATGAAGATACACGCTCAAAAGAGTTAAACAATCTTCTTGCATATACCCTAAATCTCCCTGCCGAGTTTGCGATCATGATCGTTCAAGATCTGCGCGGTCGTAACATAGAACTCGATTACCTGAGTAACTGGGCGCTGTGGAGTAAAAATTTTACAAAGATACTGCATAAATGAGTGCCGAAGAACTCCTTACAAAAGCAAAAAGCCAGTTAATAAACAAACATCCGTACTTTGGGATGTTGGCTTCTCGGTTAAAGCATGAACAAAGTGAGAAAGTAGACCACTATGCAAGTAACGGAGTTCGGTTTCTATACAATGCGGCGTTTGTTGAAGAGTGCTCCATTGAGGAGTTGCAGTTTATTTTGACAAATGCGGTGATGCACCATGTGTTAGCACACAAACAAAGAAAGCTTAGACGCCGTGGGGCACTTTGGCAGCTTGCTACCGATTATGCGATCAACAATATGCTCGTAAAAAACAAGTTTAAACTCCCAAAAGGTGTTAACTACGATAAAGCATTTAAAAATATGTACGCCGAGGAGATCTACGAGGAGCTGAAAAATCAACTGATCGCCGATGGGGTGAGTCTGTATGATGATGCAGATATTCTTGACGAGATTACAGCAGGGAAAAACGAGTTCTCTTTTTTTAGCAGAATAAAGCGTATAGAGAAAAACCCAAGTGAAAAAGATGAAGATGAGTGGGACTATGCGGCAACTTTGGCAAAGGAAGTTGCGCAGAAAAAATCACTCATGCCCTCAGGGTTTGAGCGTTTTGCAAAAAAGATGGTGGCAAACGACATAGACTGGAGGTTTGAGCTTTACAATGCTATCAACCGACATATGAGAAACAACTACGCTTTTATGCCCCCAAACAAAAAACATCTTTACCGCGGAGTGGCATTGCCGTCGTTAGCGAGTGATACTCTCTCACTCATTGTTGCGATCGATACATCAGGCTCGATCAACGAGTCTCTTTTAGGAGTATTCAAATCGGAGTTTGAATCTATTATGCAAAACTTCCCTTCGATCAGAATAGAGCTTTTGATAGTTGATGCAAAAGTGCATCATCATTACACTTTTGTAGGTGCTGAGGAGTTGGACTTTAAACTTACAGGGGGTGGGGGAACCGACTACCGTGTAGTGTTTGACTATGTGGAGCAGAACCTGCCGATGAGTACGATGCTTCTTTACTTTACGGACGGGGAGGGGATATTTCCCCGTATACCGCCGTCGTATGAAGTTCTATGGGCACTCTCTCAAAATAAAAACAAGATCCCTTTTGGAAGAAAACTTTTAATACTAGGATAGGTGATGGAAGAGTTATTTAATCTAACGTATAAAGATGAGGTTGAAGCGCTGAAAGATGAAGAGGAGTTTGAGGCTTTGGGTGATAAGAAGTATATAAATCACGAAGATTTCGAGGCAAGACTCTACTGGGCTTTTTGCCGTCCGTCGGGATCGCACGCCGATCAGATCAAGGACAAACACCCGCTTGTCTCAATCATGGCGTTTAATCACTCCCGCTTGGATGCACTCGAGCGTTTTTGTCTGCTGCACAAAGATGTGATCGAAGATGAGGAGCTGCGCAAAAAGATACGCAACCGTTCTAGAATGTTGTTTCGCGATCTTGTTGACAACGACTTTAACGAGCTTAACAAAGTACTGGAAATGGTACCTATCTACATTGACGTAGCAGTCGATCAGCTTATAAACGGGCGAAAATGGAATGACATTGTTGCCAATGAGTATGAAGCGACACTCTTTTTGGACAAAGCAAAAGATTTTATAGATGATGCTTTTATGGAGGCGTTCTATGAGAAGCTGCAAAATTTTGAGGAGTTTGATGCAAGCGAAGTAAAAGAGTTTATAGAGAAACTCCTTCCCCAAAAAGAGCATCTCTCAACCGTTATTTTAGAGTTTTACTATGAACAGGCGATGGAGTGGTTGGATGAGTGTGATCTTCACATCTTACAAAAAAAGAGTCTTGAAAAGTTAGCCAAAAAATTAATCTAAAATTACAATATAATACTAGTTAGTAATATTAATAGATAATTAGTACTAGTTAGTAGTATAATCTTTTCAAAGGCTGAGTGATGAAATTAAAAATTAAATCATATGGAGAACATCAAGACAAAGTTCTCAAAACTGTTTTTCAGTTACATCGTACACAAAACAAACTGGCTTCTTATGAAGCGAAGTTTTTTTTAGAACACGGTCTTACGTACAATCAGTTTAAAGTTTTAGAAGTTCTGTATCATCGTGGTGATCTCTCAATCGGGGAGATTACAAAGCTAACACTCTCTACACCGGGAAATATTACCGTTGTAGTGAAAAACCTCAAGCGTGATGGTTGGATCAGTTCTATTAAAAATGAAAAAGATAAAAGAAGTACTCTTTTGTCTATTGAACAAAAAGGGGTAGATATTATAGAAGGTGTATTTCCCCAACATATTCAAAATCTTGAAAAAAAGATGAGTGTTTTGAATGATGAAGAGTTAGACACCCTCTGTAAACTCCTGAGAAAAGTTCAAAAAAATGATTTAAAGGATCAATGATGAAAAAGTTATTTGCAGCTTTTGTAGTAGCAGTGTTAGGTACAAGTGTTTTATTTGGTGCGACGTTTAAAGTAGACCCGGTTCATACAAACGTAATCTTTAAAGTAAAACATATGATGATCAGCAATGTAACGGGAAAATTTGAAAAATTTGACGGTTCATTCGAAGTTAAAGATAATAAAGTGACGGCTCTGCAAGGTGTGATCGAAGCGGCATCTTTAAATACTGACAAAAAAGAGAGAGATGAACACTTGCGTTCAGCCGACTTTTTTGATGTGGCAAAATATCCGAAAATCACTTTTGTTCTAGAAAACGTAGTAGGGGACAAAGCGTATGGAAAACTTACTATTAAAGATGTAACAAAAAATGTCGTACTTGATTACGAGTTTGGAGGAGTGTTAAAAGATCCTTGGGGACAAACAAGATCAGGAATGACACTCGAAGGTAAAATCAATAGAAAAGATTTTGGTTTAAAATGGAACAAAGTCTTAGAAACAGGCGGTGTCCTTGTAGGCGATACAGTTAAAATGGAAGTGAGTATCGAAGGAACTTTAGAAAAATAACTTTAAAAAGGGGAAATGATGCTTAACAAAATAGCTAAAGAGGAACTGTTCTTCTCAGACAAAGGTTGGCTGCAAAGCAGGTTTCATTTCTCCTTTGCAGAGTACATCAACCATGACAACAGAAACTTCGGAGTTTTGCGTGTCCTCAATGATGACGTGATCAAGCCACAAAGCGGTTTCGATATGCATCCCCATCGTGATATGGAGATAGTTACCTATGTTACCGAAGGGGAGATAACACATAAAGACTCAATGGGAAACGAAGAGAGCTTAAAAGCGGGTGAGGTGCAGTACATGAGTGCGGGAAGCGGAGTGTTTCATGCCGAGTATAACAATCACCCGAGTCAAGATCTAAAACTTTTACAGATTTGGATCTTGCCTCCAAAGCATAACTTGCCAACACTCTACGGTTCCCATAGATTTGTGAAAGAGGAGAGAGAAAATAAACTCCTGCATATAGTCTCTTCGGAAAATTCAGATGCACAAATAAAACTGCATCAGGATGTAAATATTTATGTCAGTGAACTAGAGGCGGGTAAAACACTCAACTTTGATCTTGGAGTTGATCGTCAGGTCTACTTTGTTGTGATCAAAGGAGAGTTGACTTTAAATGCTTTAGAGTTGAGTGCCCATGATGCTTGTGAATGTGTAGATGAAACTTCGCTTGAGATCAAAGCACTCAGTGATACACACTTTTTATTTATTGAGATGGCAAAAGGGTAGGTACACTTTATGTATAAAGCTTTTATAAATATAACTTTATAGAGGCTAAAAATGAATGAGTGTTTACACAATATTTGCCAATCGTTTGAAGAAACTACGGACTTTTTAATAGATAAGTCTCAAGAGAAAGAAAAGATAGTAACAAAAGCTTTTTATGATTTTTTAGAGTGTTTTTCCTCTTTAAAAGAGGAGAAACTGGAATTTCCAAAAGAGTTTCAAAATGATGTCAGTAATTATCTCAAAGGGAATCTCGGCTTATTGAAAAAGTTTGAAGATATTGAGATGAGATATTTGATGCTCAGCGATTTTTATGATTATTGCAGACTAACAAAACGTTATAAAAAAGAGCACTAATCTATGCCTCTTTTTCATCAACAAACGAAACACTCTTACATAAGCATACGCAAAAATGCCAACTTTTTAGATTGGCGGAGCCAACCCTCTAACACAAAAACTTATCCCCATTTTTATCAACGTTTTGAGATCGAAGACTATGATGAACTCAAAGATCTAAGTCTCATAGGCGGCATCACTTTTGAGAAAAACTATCCAGACGGAGCATACCATCTTCGAAGTGTGCCGAGTGCAGGAGGACTTTTCCCTTGTGAAGTGTATATACAGATACGTTCAGTAAAAGGGCTGCTTGACGGGATATATCACTATGAACCAAAAAGCGCCTCACTAACTCTTTTGCAAGAGATAGAACGTGACGGTGTAGAGGAGAGTTTTAAACAGCAGCAAAAACAAAAAGGTTTTATCTTCTTAATTTCAAGTGTATATTTTAGAAGTTCGTGGAAGTATAACAACAGAGCGATCCGTTATGTACTTTTAGATGCGGGACATCAACTTGGAGCTATCTACGCTGCATTATCGGTAATGGGCAGAGAGAGTGAATTTGTTTTTGATTTTGACAAACTCGCTTTAAACGAGATGTTTGGTTTTAGAGCTGATGAGTTTTTTACCTGTGGAGTGATAAGCGGTGAAAAAACAGAGCAGAGCGTAAAGAGGTTACGACAAAACCTGCCGTTTGTCAGCGGATGTGATTATCTGGAAACAAACGAGTTTATAGAAATTGCCTACAAAGAGAGTGCAGAGTATAAAGAAGAGAGTTTTACCCCTGACCCTTTTTTTATAAATATCCCAAAAGAGCAATTACGTCAGGCGATCGTAAAGCGTAGATCGATTCGTGCATTTCGTTCTTTGGAGCTGGAAAAAGAGGAGCTTTTTACTATTGTTGATGGTGTTTTCTCTTTTGCAAAGCAACACGGCATCGAGATATTTTACACAACCCATTTTGTAAAAAATCTTACAGAGGGACTCTATAAAAATACAGAATTGTTACAAGAGGGGGATTTTAAAGAGAAATCCAGATACCTAGCGCTGGAGCAAAACCTAGGCGGTACAAGCGGTATGACATTTTACTTTACCTCAAATGAAGTGGAGAAATACCAAAAAGTAAATATACTCAGTGGTTTTCTTGCACAGATTATCTACCTGCGCTCGGAGCTTTTAGGGATAGGATGCAGCGGAATCGGTGCATATTATGATGATGAGTGTAAAGAGTTTTTGCAGACGAAAAACAATATTTTATATATGCTGGCGATTGGTCGCTAGGGAATAATAAATGTATCGCTTTTAAAAAAAAAGGATTACAATGTCTAAAGTATTAGAGTACATAAAAACAAATGAGTTAGCATGGCAGCCATCATTTAACGGTGCGGTTGGAGATCTAGAAGGGTACAGAGGTGCTTTAATAGTTGAAGAGGGGAAACAGCTTTCACCGGATAGAAAACTTCCGCCGAAGATTCAAGCAAAACAAGTGATCATGGTATGTGATGATGAGAAGATGAAGTTTCTTACATGTGAGCTTGATAGTTTTAATGATTTTGCTCCTATGTATGATAAATATAAAGAGTTTTTTTCTCCTGAAGGTATATATGTACTTTACGTAACAGACTTAGACGGTAGCGGTACATTTGAGTATGAAGGCGTTACATTTACGGCGTATCCACTTGACGAGAGTTCTGTTTGGAACGAGATCTTAGAGTTAGTTGACCTTGAAAAAGGTGATATGAAAAAACTAAGTGCTGAAGAGAAAATAGAGACACTTTACGACGAAGTTGTTGATAACGATACAACTGATGCACAAAAAACATACGATGCAATGTGTGAGCTGATAGGTGAGAGTTCTAAACAGCTTATGGGTGCAGTGTAAACCAAAACTACATTTTTGTCATAGATCTAAGAGGTTCAGGGGTAAGCTTTTTATCTCCTGTAACTTCACAATTTCTAAAACAACATTCCTCTATTAATACCACTTCATCAAATCATAATATAAGTTTCGCTAAAATTCCATTATATTTTTTTTCAAGGTAAGTTATGAAAAGAGCATTAGTAAGTGTAAGCGATAAAACTGGCGTAGTTGATTTTTGTAAGTCATTAGTAAAAAATGGTTACGAGATCATCTCAACAGGTGGTACTTTCAAACTTTTACAAGAGAGTGGTGTAAGTGCGATCGAGATCGATGAGATCACAAAATTTCCTGAGTGTTTTGAAGGGCGTGTAAAAACTCTTAACCCTTATGTTCACGGTGGTATTTTACATCGTCGTGACAAACAATCTCACCTGGATCAAGCAAAAGAACTTGGTGTTGAGCCGATTGACTTAGTGTGTGTAAATCTTTACCCGTTTAAAGCAACAATCGAGCGTACTGATGATTTTGATGATATCATTGAAAACATCGACATCGGTGGACCTGCAATGGTTCGTTCAGCTGCGAAAAACTTTGATTCAGTTTTAATCGTTACAAATGTTGAAGATTACTCTGTTGTAATCGATGCAATTGAGAACGAAAAAAACACAAAAGATTTCCGTCGCGGTTTCATGATCAAAGCATACGAGCATACAGCTGCATATGATTCAATGATCGCAAACTACATGAATGAAAGATTCAACGAAGGTTTCGGTGAGAAACAATTCATCGTAGGAAATAAAGTTATGGATACTCGTTACGGTGAAAACCCTCACCAAAACGGTGCACTTTACGAATTTGACAAACATTTCTCAAATAACTTCAAAACACTAAAAGGTGAAGCAAGTTTCAATAACCTAAACGACTTAAGCGGTGCTGTAAAAATCGCTTCTGCTTTCGGTGAAGAAAACGCTGTATGTATCACTAAACACGGTAACCCATGTGGTTTTGCAATCCGTGACAATTTAGTTGATGCTTATACTGAAGCACTTAAATGTGATCCTGTTTCAGCATTCGGCGGTGTTGTAGCTGTAAACGGTGTTGTAACTAAAGAGTTAGCTGAGAAAATGAATGAGATCTTCTTAGAAGTTATCATTGCCGGTCGTATCACTGAAGAAGCTCAAGAAGTATTCGCTGCTAAAAAACGTATTAAACTTTTTGAAATGGGAGCTGACAGATTAGTTCTTGCAAATGACAAAAAAGATTTCAAACACGTTGACGGCGGTTTCGTATACCAAGATGCTGACAAAGTAAACGATGACGAAGTTAAAAATGCAAAACTTATGTCTAAAAATGCTGCAACTGCTGAAGAGATGAAAGACCTTGAGATCGCTTATAAAGTTGCTTCACTTACAAAATCTAACTGTGTAGTATATGTTAAAGATGCTGCAATGGTAGCTGTTGGTATGGGTATGACTTCTCGTGTTGACGCTGCACAATGTGCACTGAAAAAAGCTAAAGAGATGGGTCTTGATGTAAGCGGATGTGCATTAGCATCTGAAGCATTCTTCCCGTTCCGTGATTCAATTGATGCTGCAGCTGCTGCGGGTGTTAAAAACGTAATTGAACCGGGTGGTTCAATCCGTGATGAGGAGATCATCGAAGCTGCCAACGAGTTTGGAATGAGCCTTTACTTCTCAGAAGTTCGCCACTTCTTACACTAAAATAGTTTTCCTAGAATTTTCTAGGAAAATTTATTTAATCTTTATCGTGTAAAATTTTATCTAAGATGTTAAAGACAGCATCGCTTCCTTTTTCCATCTCTTCAAATGCAGCTTTTAAAGCCTGTAAATCTACATTTTCCTCTTTTATAATGTCAAATACTTTGTGAGTACCGTTGTGTACAGTTGCATGAGGAGTTTCAAGTTGTTGGAAATGTGAAGTGTGAGAAAATGCTTCTTTACCTTCCCCCTCATAGTACCATTTCCCAAGTCTACAGTTATGGTGATCAACAAATTTAAATTGTTCCTCTTTTGTAGCTGCTGAAAGGTAAGTATTTACTTTCCATAAAATATGGTCAAGTTTAGCTAAAGACATAAATACACGATCGGTAGTGTAGTTAATATCTTTAAAAGCATTTTTCATCTCATCCATATTGTTTTGGAGTTTGTGATCGATCTCGGTAATGAAGTTGCTTGTATTGTCAACCTCTTGCTGAATTTGTTCAGATTGTTCCGAGATGCTGTCTACATCTTGTTTCATAGTTTGCAGTGAGATATTGATCTCGCTTACGGCTTTATCAGTTCTGTCTGCAAGTTTACGCACTTCATCGGCAACTACGGCAAAACCACGACCGTGTTCACCTGCACGAGCAGCTTCTATAGCTGCGTTTAATGCTAAAAGATTTGTCTGATCCGAAATATCTTTGATAAGTTCTAATATACTGGTGATATCGCTTGTACGTTCAGCAAGTCCTGAAACAGTATGTAATGAGCTTGAAGAAACTTCATTTAATCTATTTAGTCTTGCAACAACATCTTTAGTCTCATCTGTGATGGCGTTTATGTTTGTAAGAAGACCATCTGCACATGCCATGGTACTTTTTGATGTGTTGACCGATTCTGCCATGTTCCCTTGTATATCAACCAAGTTTGCCTTGAGCTGAATATTTTGTGTTCGCATCAAAGTGTCAGCTATACTTGTCGTTTGTTGTTGTGTTGAATTTTCCAACTGTTGTTGTAAAGTATGTAGTTGATGTTTTAGTTCATCATTCTCTTGTTGAAGTGATCTATTACTATTTTCTAGTATTTCGATACGTTCCAAGTCTCTATTTGAATTTCCAAAAAGACCCATTATTGACTCCTCTATGCTAAGTGAAGTGATTATAACACATGAGTATAGAATTTGATGAAAAAAACAGAAATTGTTTATTGTTTCTTAGATAATTAAAACTAATAATATCACAAAAGCATCACTAATCCTAAAATGGCAGTTTTCCGTTGATGATCTCTTCATGGTTGACATATTGTCGACACTCTTTTCCCCCTAGATTTTTACACACATTTTCCCATCTGGCTGAGTGCCCTTTTTTGTTTTCGTTTAAGTACCCTTTGTACATTAAAAGTGCATGTGCATATTCGTGGGGGATCACTTCATCTACCATGTATTCAAAACTTTCTTTCATCACATTTTTATTGAGATACACTTTTATTTGCCCGTTTTCATAAGTGGTTACTCCGTAAAGATTCCCTTTGATTTTGTTTGTAACTATGAGTGGAAACTTATAAACAAAGCCGTAGTTCTTTTTCATATTTCTCAACACTTCACTCTGTTTGTTCCCAATGGCATCTATGTAACTTTGCGGAAGGGGATTATGCTTGAAAGCATAGTTGCTGTAAGTATTGTAAGCGAGTATACCACCAAAGAAAATGATAGTAAATATAAACACTTTTTCTAAATTCTTTTTCATACCTTACCTCTAACCTTGATTGACATGCACTCAAGCTTTGTGCTATAATTAAGCTTAATTAAGAAAATATATAAATTATAGAAGTAGGATAACAGATATGAGTAAATCATTATATGAAACATTAGAAATTTCAGAAAACGCTAGTGAAACAGAAATTAAAAAAGCGTATAGAAAACTTGCACGTCAGTATCATCCTGATGTGAACAAAACTCCTGAAGCGGAGGAAAAATTTAAAGAGATAAATGCTGCTTATGAAGTACTGAGCGATAAAGAGAAAAAAGCTCAGTACGATCAGTTCGGTGATCAGATGTTCGGCGGTCAAAACTTCCATGACTTCTCTCGTTCTCAAGGGGGCAATGTTGACCTTGATGATATTCTTCGTCAAATGTTCTCTGGCGGAGGCGGATTTGGTGGCTTCGGCGGCGGAGGAAATCCGTTTGGCGGAGGTTTCGGTGGAGGCGGCGGTTTCCATCAAGAGCCAAACTTAGATATAGAAACGAGTGTAACGATTCCGTTTAATGTTTCTATTTTAGGCGGAAGCCACTCTGTAAGTGTACAGGGTGAGCGATTTGACATCAAGATCCCTGCAGGTGTAAAAACAGGTGAGAAGATGCGTGTTCGTGGTAAAGGACATGTACAAGGGGGGCGTGCAGGAGATCTGTTTTTAAAGATAACTGTAGCACCTTCACCTGAGTATGAGAGAGACGGCGACGATCTTATCAAGACATTTGATGTCCCTTTACATGCTGCACTTTTCGGCGATAAAGTTGCAATTCAAACACTTGAAAAAGAGATCAAACTCAAAGTACCTCAAAATACGAAAAACGGACAAAGCTTCCGTGTAAAAGATATGGGTGCTATGAATAGAAAAACAAAACAGCGTGGTGCTCTTTACTTAAAAGCAAACATTGTACTTCCAAATGTTGATGATTTAGATGAAGAGTTAGTTGAGATGATGAAAGAGAAACTACCAAAATAGTTTCAAAGGAGAGATTATGCACCATTATGACGAGCCGGTATATTTAATTAGCATCGTTTCTAAGATGCTAGATATACATCCACAAACACTTAGACAATATGAAAGGGAAAACCTTATTTGTCCATCTCGCTCAGATGGTCGCATAAGACTCTATTCACAACGTGATGTTGATAAAATAAAATTGATTTTACGCCTCACTCGTGAGCTTGGTGTAAATATTGCAGGTGTCGATATTATACTAAGACTTCGCGAGAGTGTAGATGCTATGGAGAAAGAGATAGCAGAACTGCGCCATGAGGTTCAACGTGCGAACAATGCACGTTCGGTATCACCAGATAAAGCACTCGTTACAAAACGAAGTACTTACGAGATGATTATATTTGAAGAGTAGAAAGAAATTCTACTCTTTTAATCTTTGAACTTTCGCTCCGGCTTCCTGGAGTTTTTCCTCTAACGATTCATATCCGCGATCAAGATGGTAGATACGGTGGATATCTGTATCGCCTTTAGCTATAAGTCCCGCAAGAACTAAAGCAGATGATGCTCTTAAATCTGTTGCCATAACGTCAGTACCGCTGAGTGCAGTTTTCCCGTTTACAGTCGCAATATGCCCGTTTAGATCGATCTCAGCACCCATACGCTGTAATTCACTTACGTGCATAAATCTATTTTCAAAGAGTCTCTCTTCAATAATAGATGTTCCGTTTGCCTGAGTAGCTAATGCCATAAACTGTGCCTGCATATCTGTAGGAAAAGCTGGATACTCTTGGGTGATGATTTTTACAGGTTTTATCTCATTTGCAGGATGGATAGTGATTGTGTCTTTTGTAATAGTAAAACTAAATCCCATCTCTTCAAGCTTTCCGATTACGGCATCTAAATGGTTCGGTTCAACATCTGTGATTGTAAGTTCAGAGTTGGTAATAGCTCCTGCACATAGATACGTTCCAGCTTCAATTCTGTCTGGAATGATTGTAAAATCTTTTATATCTATAAGCTCACCGCCGGTTCCATGGATTTTTAAAACTCCTGTACCGATACCCTCTATTTTTACACCGCTTGCATCTAAGATCTCACACAACTGCACAACTTCAGGCTCACGAGCTGCATTGATGAGAATAGTCTCACCGTGAGCAAGTGCTGCTGCCATAACAATGTTCGCAGTTCCCGTTACTGTGATCTTATCAAAGATAATTTCACACCCTTGAAGACCGTTTGGTGCTTTTGCTTCAACATAACCTGCATTGATATCTATCTCTGCACCCATTTGCTCCAGAGCTTTTAGATGCAGATCGATTGGACGTTGACCGATCGCACACCCACCCGGCAGTGAAACTTCACAATGCCCAAAGCGAGATAAAATAGGACCAAGTACCAAGATAGATGCTCGCATAGTCTTTACTATGTCGTATGTAGCACGTGTTTCATTGATCGAACTTGTATCGACAGATACATGATGTTCATTAAACTCGCAAACACTCCCTAAATTGCTTAAAAGTTTTAAAAGAGTTTTGATATCTACAACATTTGGAAGATTTGAAATGTTTAACTTATTTTTTGCAAGTATCGTCATTGCGATAAGAGGCAATGATGCATTTTTTGCACCAGATATTTTTATTGTTCCGTTAAGAGAGTCAATCCCTTGAATTTTTAAATAGTCCATCTTTCTCTTTTTGCAGTTTTATAGAATTTATTTATTATAGCTGAAAATAGATTAATTTACTGTTTAGTATAGGTTCGTTTAAAATGTAATATATTTACAAAGGAATAGATAGTGCAGTGTCATACTATTACAAAAGAAGGTGATACAATGAGTTTTAACCCTGATGATTTTTTTACTACAACTACCGTAGAAGATATAGTGCCTAAATTTCCCCATTTGGCTGAACTTGACTACTCTGTTACGAGTTTAAACGATGAACTTGTAAAAGTAAACTATGAGATAACTTCACCTGAATATAAAGAGTTTATCTCCAGTGATATTAAAGAGTACTATCATTTTGAGGTAGATACCATCGTTTAATCTCTCTAAACTGCGATGAGGTTTCATCTTTTATAAATTTATATTGTATAATTTTAAAAGAAGGAATTACAGATGAGTTCAGCATTAGACCGATTAAAAAACTTGACAAACAAGATCTCTATATCAAACTACGAAGTAGCACGTAAAGAGAATCTATCTAAACTCAAAGAGTTATATAAAGAGGTGGGGATAGACCAAAAAGTTGAAAAGTTTGAAGATATTTTTGATTTTAAAGCGATCAACCTCTCGGGTGCTTCGCTGCAAAGTGAAAATCTAGGGGAGATCAAAGAGGGTCGTTACCTGCAAGTGCTTGCAATCGCTTATGACAAAAGTGCATCTGTAAAAAGTAAAAACATCTCATTGGGCTATTTCGGAAGAGTTGAAAATGTTGATGTAGAGTTTAAAAACAAGGTTATAGAGTTTATTATCCGTTATAGATTTGAGAAAAGTTTTATGACACTCGAGCATTATCATGAGATGTTGGGGCAGTTTGTTTAAGGGATGAAAAAGTTTTATTTCCTCATTTGGCTCTTTTGGTCTTTGCGTGTTGTCCTGTGCAGTGTTATATCTGCAGCCCTTATCTCATCGATTGTAACAATGGTTCTTTACATAAAAAAAGGGATGCCGAATCTTGAAAATGAAGTGTTCAGCGCCCTTGGAGAAGTGTTTGTTTTTTGGTTTTTAATATCTTTAAATATTACCGTTCTTTTTGCTTTATTTCGAAGTGTCAAGTATATCTTTAACAAGTGTTACGGCGGATACAGCTTTAAGCTTCTCAGTTGCCCGAAAGAGAAAACATTTATTGAATATATCGGTTACGGGGATTTGGTAAAGTTTTGGAGAAAGTGGTTTATGCTCATTATCTGGCTCAGTGCCGTTTTCATGATTATAGATTTTATACTTTTTGATTACTATGATATATACATTTTATACGGTGCTATTTTACTTTCCGGGTATTTCTCATTTATCTTTATAGGTAACCGTTGCAAGCAGGTAAGGATCGTCAAATGTTAGTATTTTTAGAGTTTAAAACTACAGGATACGAGAAAGAAGACAAGATCTGTGCTATGAGTGTTTTAAGTGCAGACGATTATTTTTCTGAACTTATTAACGACGGGAAAAAGATAATTCCAGAACTCTCGGCCTTGCATCATATCGGCAATACAGCACTGAAGGATAAGCCCCCTTTTTTAGAGAGTAAGTCCTATCAGTTTTTACAGGAGTTGAATGAAGACGATACAGTCGTTGTTCATGATTATGACTTTGTTTTCAGCCTTTTAGATAGTTACGGGGTGCAATTAAAGAGTAAAATAATCGATACGAAAAAAGTAACTAAACATACTATTAGTGACATTCAACGCTTCGATCTGCAGTTTTTACGCTATGAATTGCAACTCTCAGAGGAGAAAGAGGTAGTATATAAGCCATTAGAAGATGTTTATGTGTTAAAATCTCTTTTTCAATATTTACTTCAAAGTGTCAGTGAAGAGGAGATGTTAAATCTCAGCTTTGAAAATGTTTTGTTAGAGAAGTTTAGTTTTGGAAAATATAACGGGCGTTACATTGAAGAGATAGTCCAAAATGATCCTCAGTACCTGCAGTGGTTATTGACACTCGATACTTTGGATGCAGATTTACGATATACGATAGAGTATTATTTACAAGGATAGGGTATGAGAGTAGCTGTTGAGTGTTCATCACCGTTGTTACAAAAATCTTTAGAGCTTTTTTTAGGATCATATCTCGATTCTAGTAAGAAAAGTGATATTGTGATCAGAGATACAAAGTGTTTAAACGATCCAAAGTGTTTTTATATAGCAAACAATGAAGATGCAGATCTTCTCAAACCTTTTTCAAAGTCGCAACTTATTTTGGCTTTAGAGAAAAGATATGAAACGCTTCATCAAAAAGAGGAAAAACTTACACCTAAAGAGGAGCTTTTCGAAGACGAGGGGATGGACTTTTCAGTACTTGAAAAGAGAATAGAGTTTTTAACAAATGAATATAAAGAAAATGTATTAAGAGCAGTAAAAGCGTTTTATGAAAAATAATAAATTAACAAAAAAAATAATAGCGGGAAAATATAAAGGGAAAGTTTTAGAATTACCTTCTAAAACAACGACAAGAAGCTCTAAAGCTATAGTGTTGGAATCATTTTTCAATACTTTACAGTTTGACGTGATTGACTCAAACTTTGTTGAGGTGTTCAGCGGAAGCGGTTCGATCGGACTTGAAGCACTTAGCCGCGGAGCAAAAAAGATCTACTTTATGGAAAAAGACAGAGATGCCCTTAGGGTTTTAAAGAAAAATATTGCTCAAACTGATCCGAGCAGTTGTGAAGTGTTAGGCGGCAATAGTTTTGAAAACATTAATGCAGTGGTCTCTTCACTAAAAAAGATGGGTGAAGATGCCTATATCTACATCGATCCACCTTTTAGTTACAGAGAGGGGATGGAAGATATCTACGATAATACGATGAAACTTATCGAAAATCTTCCTAAAGAAGTTGTGAAAATGATTATTATCGAGCATATGAGCAGCTTAGAGATACCTCAAAAGATAGGTATATATGAAACGAAAAAAACGAAAAAGTTTGGAAAAACAAGCTTAACCTATCTCATAAACCCCGAAGTGGAATAAACTTTGCTTGATTTTCCTCAACTAACGAGGGGAATTAATGAAAATACTTTTAACATTTATACTTTTTTTATCATCACTATACGCTACTAAAATCACGGATGTTTCAAACATCGTCGGTGTCAGAGAGAATCAGATTATCGGTTATTCTCTTGTAGTTGGTCTTAAAAAGACGGGTGACGGTACTACTTCAAAATTTACTCTCCAATCTATCGCAAATATGTTAAAAGCGATGAATATTGACATGAACCCCGTAGATATTAAATCTAAAAACGTTGCAGCAGTTGTGGTTACGGCAAAACTAAAACCTTTTGCAAGACAAGGGGACAAACTGGACGTAACGGTCTCTTCAATCGGTGATGCAAAAAGTCTAGAGGGTGGTACACTTTTAATGACTCCTTTAAAAGGGGTGGACGGAAAGATCTACGCTTTAGCTCAAGGGGCACTCAGTATCGGCGGGATGAACCAAAGAGGGGGTGGAGCAGAATCGCATCCAACAACAGGAATCGTCTTTAACGGCGGTTTAGTTGAGCGTGAGATCAACATTGATCTGTTTCACCAAGAGTATGCAACGCTCTCATTAAAAGAAGCAGGATTTGCCAATGCCGTAGCTGTACAAAATGCGATTAACCAGTATTTTAATACACAAGTTGCCGTGGCAATTGATTCTCGCAGTGTAAAACTGCAACGTCCTAAAAACCGCTCTATGATCGAGTTTTTGGCCGAGGTACAAGATGTAGATATGGAGTACAAGCCAAAAGACAAAATCGTGATCAATGAGAGAACAGGTACTATCGTAGCGGGTGTAGATATAGAGCTTAAACCGATCATGCTTACACACGGTGATATCACTATTAAAATCGTAGAAGCCGATGAGATAGCAGCTCCAGATGGTTCAATGGCGGTTGATAACAATATGGTGATAGGAATGAATGATAACCAGCTTTATACAAAAGCGGGGACAACAACGGTTGCTAACCTTGTACGTTCGCTACAAAAACTCGGGGCTACTCCAAAAGATATTATTGCTATTTTAGAAGCGATGAAAAGTGTTGGAAGTATCTCAGCTGAGTTGGAGGTTATCTAATGAGTTACGGATTAAATGCCCTACAGGCACAATCGCAGTTAATTACAAACAATAAAGCGATACCGAAGATAGATACAAATGTAGAAAATGAGGCTCTAAAACAGCAAACTGATGCTTTTGAAGCGATCATTGTGAAGATGTTAATGGATAATGCGATGAAGGATGAAAAAAATATATTTTCATCCCAAAATGACCCAGGTGATAAGATATACAAATCGATGTATAGAGATGAACTTTCAAAGGCGAGTGCTGGTAGTTTCGGGTTTTCTCAGATGTTATACGATTATTTATCACAAAAGTCGTAAAAAGAGTTTAGAAAATTATAATTTTGCCGATATTATAGTTACGAGAATGTTTTATAAAGACAAAGGAAAATTATGATTTCAAGAGTAAACAGTTCAATGGCACAAAATGTTTATGCAAACAATGCCTCAGAAACTAAAGAAAATAAGAATGTTGGTACTCAAAATGCTAAAGAGAATAGCAGAGTAGAACAACTCAAAGAGTCGATAAACTCTGGCGAGTATAAAGTAGACCTTTCAGCCTTATCTAAAAAGATGGCGGACGAGCTACTTTAAAAACAATTAACAAAGTAGGGGATAACGATATGTTAACGCATCATCTAACAAGTGCTTTAGAGGATTTAAAAGACCTCATTCAAATTACAAAATCAGACATAGAAGATATAAAACAAGCACAGCACGATCCCCAATTTGATAGATTATCGATCAAAGATGAAAAGCTGAAAAGTTTTGAGTCTAAAAAAGCGATGATCGATTATGAAATATCTTCATTAATGACACAAAATCCAAATGCGCAATTACCAGATCTTTTAAATGACGAACAACATAAACTATTAGATGAATTAAAAATTCAACTATCAGAGCTAAGAGATGTAAATAAAGAGTATGCAAAATTAGTTGTGATAGTAAGTAATTTATATAATGACTTTTTAGAGAGACTTGTTCCTACAGAGATGCAGGGGTATAACAAAGTTGCATCAAAAAATTCGTCTATTTTGGAAGTAAGGGTATAGTATGGCTAATCTGTTTAACACTTTAGGTATCGGATACTCTGGACTTTCAGCTGCACAAGTCGGGATCAATACAACGGGTCACAACATCTCGAATGCAGAGACTGAAGGATACACTCGTCAAAGAGTGATCACATCAGCTGCAACACCTTTAACTACCATGCCTGGAAATGTGGGTAACGGTGTTGTAATCCAAGATATAAAACGTGTTTTTGATAATTTTGTATTTGATAGATATACGGCTGTTTCAGCTCAGAAAGAGTACAGTGATTATGAAGTAAGAACACTTGAAGAGTTATCGAGCTACTTTCCTGAGATCGACGGTGTGGGTATTAAGGCAGACCTTGCAGCATACTATGACATGTGGCAGACATTTGCGGATAATCCAGACAATGATGCTATCAAAATAGCTTTAGCAAAACAAACAGAGAGTCTTACTGGGCATATACAAGAGACACAAAATCAAATAGTAACTTTACAACAAGAGGTTAATGACCAGCTTGCACTTAATGTTGAACAAGTAAATCAGATCGCAGAGCAGATTGCAGAACTGAATTTGAGTATAGATACGGCTGAAGCGGCAGGTATGTATGAGGCGAGTGATCTTAGAGATAAAAGAAATGTTTTAGAAAAGAATCTGGCAAGACTTATCGGTGCTGAAGTAAATCAAGGACAATTAGAAGCAAATATCCAGATAGACAGCAATTCTAATACAAAAACGGGAAGTTATACTATTTCGGTAAATGGTTTTAACATAGTAGATGGGAATAGTTACCATCCGCTTCACATAGAAAAAGCAAATAATGAGTACGGTTTTTATGAAGTTTCTTTTGAAAGACAAGACGGTACACTTATCCCCTTGGAAGAAGAGATTAACGGTGGAAAAATAGGCGCTATCTTTGATCTTCGAGGTCGTGCGATTGACGAAACGACAGGGATGCCTACAAACGGAATTTTGCAAACAGCAATAGCCGATTTAGATGCATTTGCAAAAGGATTGATCGAGTCAACAAATAATCTTTATGCACAGAGTAATACTACAAGTATGGAATCAAATATTTTGCAGCTTAATGCAAACGATGCAATATTAAGCTCAAATCTTAATATTAAACCGGGTGCTTTTGATATAGTGGTTTACGATATCGACGGCAATGAAGTTGGGCGTAGAACTATAGAAATTAACGCAAGTACTACAATGTCCGGAGCAGCAGGTACAAACTCAATTGAGGGGCAAATTACTCAAAACCAAGATGACAATGACGACTTAAATGCAAATAATGATATTGATGACTTTTTACAGTTTAATTTTCAGCCCTCTGCAACAGGAGAGTTAAGACTAGAATTAGATATGAATGCTCAGTCTAAAGGGGCAGGATATACATTCTCTATCGTAGATAATTTAGATACAAAAGAGTTTGCATCGGGATCAAATTTTGCAGGTGCTATCGGACTGCATAGATTTTTTGACGGAGATAATGCAAAAAACATAAAGCTTAACTTTAGTCTTTCAGATAATCCAACAACTATGAGAGCTGGTTACTCAACAGCAAGTGGCGATAATAGAGTTGCTTTAGATATGATACAACAGCAGTTTGAAAACTATGACTTTAAAGTTGGTAATGATGTATACAACACTACTGTTTACGGTATGTTTGACCTGACTGCAACTTATGTAGGGGTTACGACAAACAGTGCAATCACTCGTAGTGAAACTGTTAATACACAATTCAATGCAACAGAATTAGAATATAACTCAATAACAAAAGTAAGTATAGATGAAGAGATGACAAACCTTATCAAGTATCAAACATCTTATGGTGCAGCAGCAAAAGTTATAACTACTGTTGATCAGATGATGCAAACTTTACTTGGGATTAAACAGTAGTATAGATGCCAATTTTTAGTATATTGGTTTTAGGCTTCATCTTTTTCTTCTCTTTTTTTGGTTCATATTTTTACGGTGTGAACCCTTTTACCTTAGAACCGCAAGCAATCTTATCAGCACCATCATTTTCTCACCCTTTAGGGACTGACCGATTGGGAAGAGATTTGCTCGCACGATTGATCGAAGGTGGGAAAGTCTCTCTAATTATCGGTGTAGGAAGTGCGTTGATCGCATCTTTTATCGGTCTTATCTTAGGCTCAATTGCCGGATATTTTAGAGGGGGTATCGATAAATCTTTCATTATATTAGTTGATCTCTTTTTAACGTTTCCGACTTTCTTTTTACTTTTGGCAATGGTGAGCTATATGAATGCTTCGATATTTGTACTCATTGTGATCATCTCAATTACGGGTTGGATGACTACAGCCAGACTCATACGTGCGGAGAGTTTTAAAATAGGTTCTCAAGGCTATATTAAAATATTGGATATTGCCAAAGTCTCAAAAATAAAAATTCTTCTTAAATATTACGCCCCGATTTTAGCCCCTATCTATTTTGTCAGTTTTACTTTTGGAGTTGGAGGAGCTATTCTCTCGGAATCTGGTCTTAGTTTCTTAGGTCTAGGGATAGTGGCTCCGCAGATGAGCTGGGGGACAATACTCAGCGGCGGGAAAGATGTTGTTGAGATCGCCTGGTGGGTTAGTTTCTTCCCTGGATTGATGATATTTTTGGTGACATTTTCTTTAATAAATATATCAAACTATCTGCAACATAAAACCAATCAGAAAGATATACAAACTACATAATAAAGGGTGATTTATGAAAGAGAAGCATATTGGGTATTATCTCATTGTACTAGCAAGTGTCGTTATCATACTGGCAGGGATTAAAAGTGCTTCTTCAATAGTCGTCCCTTTTCTCCTTTCTGTTTTTATTGCAATTATCTTAGCACCCACTTTTTCTTACTTGAAATCAAAAGGGTTGCCTTCAGCACTTTCTCTCATCACAGTTTTAGGGCTGTTTATGCTCATGATTGTTTTAGTTGTAAAGCTAATCTCAACCTCTGCATACCAGTTTAGTAATAACGTTGAAGATTATTCAGTTAAGTTGACTATTTATTATCAATATGTGGTAGATTTTGCAAATAGTGTAGGCTACACTTTGACAACAGAATCTTTAGCTGAAATGGTTAATGCAAAACAAATAATGAAATTTATCTCCTCGATGGTTCAAGGTGTCGGTGCATTGTTTACTAACGGTTTTGTAGTGATTTTAACCGTTGCATTTATGTTACTAGAGGCAGATACCTTTGTAGAGAAAATAAAAATAAGTTCTAAAAATGGGCTCTCCCATATAGATGAGATCTTCTCAAAAATAAAACACTATATGATCATCAAAGCGCTTATATCTTTTGTAACAGCATTTATTATCTATGTAGCACTGGTTTTAATCGGCACTGATTATCCTTTCCTTTGGGCAGTACTCGCATTTTTACTCAACTTTATCCCAAACATTGGTTCAATTTTAGCAGCAGTTCCTGCAGTACTTATATCTTTGGTAGAGTTGGGTTTTATGAGTGCTTCACTTGTAGCGGGTATATATGTTGTTGTAAACATTCTTATAGGTTCAATAGTAGAGCCTAAAATTATGGGTAAAGGTTTAGGCGTATCTACTTTAGTTGTCTTTCTCTCGTTAATTTTTTGGGGCTGGTTACTTGGAATCGTGGGTATGTTTCTCTCGATCCCACTTACGATCATGGCAAAAATAATCTTTAATGCCAACGAAAAGACACAATGGATTGCCCTTTTACTTGATGATGGAGAGAATTTAAAAAAGTAAACTTTTATAAGAGTGACGAATATGTTACAATAGGTGAAAATAACTAAAGGTTTATCTATGGATATTTCTCCCGCTATACATGAAGAGGTGAAAAAACTTGCTAGAAAATGGCAGGAGAGGATAGAGGTTTCCAGAGAAGCAAAAGAGCAAGAGTTTCATCAAATGATGCTCAAGATGTTAGATAATCCCCTTAATAAAATTTTTTTAATAGAGTTATTGGATCAAAGTTTTCGATCAAATGAAACTAAACGTGTTGCTGACCAGTTGGAGTATATCTTTGAAAAGTATGGCACGACTGATTTTTTTTCAGAGTTTGAATGCTTCCTTATCTGGCTTTTTAGAGAGATAGGAATCTATGTAAGTTCTATCTCAGTACCTTTGTTTATAAAATATCTTCGTAACGACATTAGCAGTATAGTGATACAGGGTGAAGATGAACTGTTGAGAAAACATCTGCAAAAACGTAAAGCTGAAGGTACGCGGGTCAATATCAATGTAATCGGTGAGATAGTCCTCAGTGAAGCAGAAGCGCAAAGACGCCAAGAGAAATATATAAAAATCCTCCAAAATAAAGATATCGATTATCTCTCAATAAAAATCTCCAATCTTTTTTCTCAATTTGTCCCTTATGCACATCAAAACAGTGTTGATAAACTCTCTAAAAGAGTTGAAAAGATATATGAAGCTGCGTTAAATAACGGAGATAAGTTTGTAAATCTTGATATGGAGGAGTATAAAGATATTGAGATAACGATTGATGTTTTTAAATCGCTACTCTCCGAGGAGCGTTTTAAAAATCTATATGCAGGGATAGTAATACAAAATTACCTTCCCGATGCCATGATTTACATAAAAGATCTAACATCTTGGGCGAAACAAAGAGTGGAAGATGGCGGTGCACCGATAAAGATACGTATAGTCAAAGGTGCAAATCAGGAGATGGAGCTTACAGAGGCCAGTTTACGCGGTTGGCCTGCTGTAATATTTGCAACAAAAGCCCAAAGTGATGCAAATTTCAAAGTTGCAATGAACTATCTGTTAGATCCTGATGTAGCACCTTACGTTCATACCGGTGTCGCATCACATAATCTTTTTGATCATGCTCTCGCTATCTTACTTGCAAAAGAGCGTAAAGTTGAACAGTATCTAACTGCAGAGATGTTAGAGGGGATGAGTGAAGCTGCATATCAGACACTTAAAAGTGAAGGGGTAGATGTAGTTTTATATGCACCCACAGCTACAAAAGAAACATTTACAAATGCGATTGCATATCTTGTTCGCCGTTTTGATGAAAATACGGCAGAAAATAACTTCCTGCGTCATAGCTTCGGATTAAAAGTTGATACTCCTGAGTGGGAGGTGCTTCTTAAAAGTTATGATGATGCAATAGAGCTGATGGATACTCTTGAGTCAAAACCATACCGTACACAAGATAGAAATCAAGAGCAAGAAAAAAAAGAGTTAGATCTGAAAAACTACCATTTTAGAAATGAAGCCGATACAGATTTTGTTTTACCTCAAAACAGGAAATGGGCTGAATCTATCAGAGACAAATGGAAGAATATCGGTGACAACGGTGGGATAGATGCATACCCTGTTATAGCAGGAGTGGAAAGAAACGATCAAGAGGATATACATGAAGTTTATGACAAGTCCCAGTACCATGAAAAAAAGAAAGTAGGTTCATTTACGAGAGCTACCTTAGGAGATATGCAACTAGCAGTACAAACAGCCAAAGAGGATCTTGACGGTTGGAGAGAACTCTCACAGCAGCAAAGACAAAAAATTTTAATGGATGCAGCAGAGGAGTTTAGAAAAGCCAGAGGTGACCTTATTGGTATAGCAGCAGCTGAAGTTGGAAAAGTTTTTAGTGAAACAGACGTAGAGGTAAGTGAAGCGATCGACTTTTTAAACTTTTACCCTTACAGTGTTGAAAAACTCTCCTCTTTAGAAGGGGTGAGTGTAACTCCTAAAGGTGTTGGTGTTGTAATAAGTCCATGGAATTTTCCTATCGCCATACCTGTTGGCGGGATTGCGGCAAGTCTGGCTGCAGGAAATACCGTTATACTAAAACCTGCAGAGGATGCAATGCTTTGCGGATATATGTTGTGTCAATGTTTTTGGCGCGCAGGGGTAAGCAAGAACACTCTACAGTATCTTCCTGCACGGGGTTCTGAAGTGGGTGAGTATGTTATTCCAGATAAAAATGTTGATTATGTGATTTTTACAGGCGGGGAGGAGAGTGCCTATAAAATTATAGAATCCCGTCCTGATATAGCGCTAAGTGCTGAAACCGGAGGAAAAGACGCCACAATTGTTACAGCGATGGCTGACCGCGATCAGGCACTTAAAAATGTACTTGTCTCAGCCTTTCACAATTCCGGACAAAAATGTTCGGCAACCTCTTTATTGGTTTTAGAAAAAGAGTTGTATGACGATCAGACGTATAAACAAGCGATCAAAGAAGCAGTTGAGTCTTTAGAAACAGGTTCCGTATGGGATTTTAAAAATCGTATAGGTACACTCAGTAATCTTCCTAGCGGTAACCTCAAAAAATCACTTTCATATTTAGATGATACAGAGGAGTGGTTGGTAAAACCTGAGTATGCCGATGAGCAAAATCCGTACATGTTAAAGCCCTCTGTCAGATGGGGGACTAAAAAAGGGGACTTCTGTCATATGAATGAACTCTTCGGTCCGGTTCTGAGTGTCATGCGTGCCGAAAATCTAAAAGATGCCGTAGATATTGTAAATAGTACCAACTATGGACTTACATCAGGGCTAGAGACACTTGATGATCGAGAGATAACATTTTGGAAAGAAAACATAATCGCCGGTAATCTTTATATAAACAGAGGTACGACGGGGGCAATAGTATTGCGTCAACCCTTTGGCGGTATGCGAAAATCAGCGATAGGAAGTGGCAAAAAAGCAGGTGGATTTAACTACACGAGTCAGTTTATGAACATCGAGTGTATTAATATCAGCAGTGATGAACAAGAATCTTCGGAGTTTATTGAAGAGATACGTAAGTTTTTTACGCAAAAGAAAAATTTTCAAGCAGAGATACAAAAAGCTTTAGAATATGCTGCCGGATTTTCCTATTGGTATAGACGGGAGTTTTTACCGGATCATGATTACGTAAATATAAGGGGTGAAAGTAACGTATCTCGCTACATAGCAGTTCACAGTGTCCTTTTACGTTTAGAAGATAATGATGATTTTACTGAAGTATTAGCTAGTATCTTTGCAATTAAAATGGTAGATATAAAACTGCATATATCATTACCGAAGTTATCTCAAAAACCTGAATATAAATGGTTAGAATCTAGTTTAGCAGTAATACTGGGAAAAGATGATACTGTTGTTCGTGAAGATGAGGTGATGCTAATAGATTCAATAAGTAAATATGAGAGGATCCGTTTTTTATCTAAAGAGAATATTTCTCAAAATATTTTCAATGCAGTTGCAACTGAAGCAAAATATATAGCTTCGGCACCTTTTGTAGCACATGGTCGTATTGAATTGATGCACTATTTCGTTGAGCAAAGTGTGACTCATTCATATCATAGATATGGTAATTTAGGTGTACATGGATTACATCTTTATAAAAAACAAATTCAAGATTAGATACAATTAGAGAAGAAGTATAAGATATAGGAAAAAATATAACATGATTTTAATGATCGATAATTATGATAGTTTTACTTACAATATTGTGCAGTATTGTCGTGAACTTGGAACTGACTTAAAAATTATCCGTAATGATGAAATGAGTGTAGAAGAGATTGAAGCACTTCACCCTGAAAAAATTATTATCTCACCCGGACCTGCATCACCTGATGAAGCGGGAGTTACTTTAGAAGTTATCGAGCATTTTAAAGATAAACTGCCGATTCTCGGTATATGTTTAGGACATCAAAGTATTGCGCAAGTTTTCGGTGGAGATGTTGTTCGTGCAAAAAATATGATGCATGGTAAAACTTCTACTATGAAACAACATATCTCTTGTGAGATTTTTAAAGATCTTCCAGAAGAGTTTATCGCGACACGCTATCACTCTTTGATCGTAGATAAAAATACTTTACCGGATATTATAGAACCGACGGCATACTCAACTGACGATGATGAGATTATGGCATTAAAGATTAAAGATAGAGATATCTACGGGGTACAATTCCATCCGGAATCTATAATGAGCCAATACGGTCATGAGATTATAGGAAACTTTTTAAAACTATGATACAAAAACTCATCTTTTTCCTAATTTTAGGAATTGATGTCACGATCCTCTTTTTTCAGATAGATAATCTTTCCATCTCATCTGCAGAAACATATATATTATATGAAGAGAATTCATACTTGAGTTCTCTTTTTAATTTTTTACTTTCTACTTTCGGTAGTAATGACTATACATTAAGAATACCGATTATTTTAATACATCTGATCTCAACATTACTTTTCTATGAAATATCAAAGAAGTATGTAACAACTACACGTAACAGGTTATGGCTTTTACTATTATATGTAATGCTTCCTGGTACTTTAAGTGCTGCTATAGTACTTAGTCATGCATTTTTAATTCTATTTGGTTTGATGCTTTTTATCTATTTGGATCAAAGGTTTCCTGCTAAATACACTAACCCTTTATTACTGATATATGCATTTATAGATGGCGGGTTTGCATATCTGTTGTTAGGAATTCTGATATACAATATTTTTGTTAAAGATTATAAGAACATTGTATTTACTCTTATACTATTAGCTATCTCAGCATATATGTACAAATTACAAATCTATGGAGTCCCAAGCGGACATTTTCTTGACACCATAGCTGTATACAGTGCAATATTTACACCTATTGTATTTGTATATCTTGTATACGCTTTATACCGAAAGTATCTTGCAGACAAAATAGATAAAGTTTGGTATGTAGCTACAAGTGCATTGATTTTTTCATTATTACTCTCTTTTAGACAAAGACTAGATATAGAATATTTTGCACCCTATTTAATGATAGCCTTACCTTTAGCTGCACAAACTTTTATCCACTCTTATCGTGTACGTTTAAAAATGTTTCGAAAAAGATATCAAACAATTTTTATACTTTCATTCCTATTCTTGTTTGTAAATACACTGATAGTTTTGTTTAATAAACCTCTTTATCACTTCATTGATAATCCAAAAAAACATTTCTTCTATAATATGTATGTAGCAAAAGAGTTGGCAAAAGAGTTAGAGAGTATGAAGATTAACTGTGTTGACACTGATTACAAGATGCAACAAAGATTACAGTTCTATGGAATTGAAAAATGTAACCATTTTATACTTGAAGAGATTCCTTTGAAGGGTGATATCGACTCCGATGTAACAATAAGTTACAAAATGAAACCTGCCTATAAGGCAAGTGTTACAAAAGTTAACACAAAATAAGCTAATTTTATAAGTAAGCTTAGTCTGGAATATAATTGTTAGAAACTTTATGCTACAATCAATCTCATAATATCAAAATAGGGAGTTTCTATGGCTCAAAAAGCGATACGAGAATATGACGCGAAGTCGATTTTAGCAAAACATTGGAATAAGTACTTTCCAGACTTTACTTATGCATATGAAACAGTTATGGTTCAAAACGGTACTGAACTTACTGCTGCTGCAAAAGAAAAAGCTTGGTTAAATGAGAAACCACTAGTTGCAAAACCAGATATGTTATTTGGTAAACGTGGTAAAAATGGTTTAGTTTTATTTAAAGACCAAAAGCCAGGTGATGTATCTTTAGCAAAAGCTGCTTCATGGATAGATGAAAAATCTGGTGATAAACAAAGTGTATATTTCTCATTTGATGGTGATACTCCAACTGGTGATCCAAAAGTAGATTTTTTAACTCACTTTGTTGTTGAGCCATTTACTCCACACGATCAATCTGAAGAGTACTACATCTCTGCAACATGTGTTGGTGATGATGATGTTCTTTATATGTCAGCTGAAGGTGGTATGGAAGTTGAAGAAGGTTGGGATGAAAAAGTTACTGAAGTAGCGTTCCCTATTACTGCAACTGAAGAAGAGATAGCTGAAAAAATTGCTGCAAACGTTCCTGCAGATGTAAAAGCTGAAGATAAAGAAAACTTTGCAAAATTTGCAATCGGTTTTTTCAAAGCGTACCGTGAATTAAACTTTGCATACCTTGAAATCAACCCATTTGTAATGCAAGGGAACAAAATCGAGTTATTAGATATGGTTGCTAAACTTGATGATACAGCTGGATTCATGATGGTAGATGCATGGGGTGATGTTGAATACCCTACAGCATTCGGTATGGAAGAAAAATCTCCAGAAGTATTAGCTGTTGAAGAAGCTGATGCTAAAACTGGTGCATCTTTAAAACTTACATTACTTAAGCCTGAAGCTAGAATCTGGACTATGGTTGCCGGTGGTGGTGCTTCAGTTGTATATGCTGATACTATTGCTGATATGGCAGGTATTGATGACCTTGCTAACTATGGTGAATACTCTGGTGGTCCAACTACTGGTGAGACAAAATTCTATGCTGAGACTTTACTTGATCTTATGACAAGAGAAAAAGATGCTCAAGGTAGAGATAAAATCTTAATCATTGGTGGAGCTATCGCTAACTTTACAGATGTTGCTAAAACATTTACAGGTATTATCCAAGCATTTGAAGAATATGCAGATAAAATGAAAGAAGTTGGTATTAAAATCTACGTAAGACGTGGTGGACCAAACTATGAAAAAGGTCTTAAAGATATTAAAGAGGCTGCGGACAGACTAGGTCTATGGATCGATGTATATGGACCGGAAACTCACGTAACTGATATCGTAAGAATGGCAGTAGAGGCATAAGGAGAAAAAATGGCACAATTATTTACTAAAGATACACAAGCAATTTTTTGGAATAACAACAAAACTGCTATCCAAAGAATGTTAGACTATGATTACACAATCAAAAGAGAAACACCATCTGTAGCTGCTATCGTAGCTCCAACTGCTTCTGGAAAATTTGAGAAATTTTTCTGGGGTGGCGATGAGATTATGATCCCAACATATAAAACTACTGCAGAAGCTAAAGCTGCTCAGCCACAAGCTGATGTACTTTTAAACTTTGCATCTTTTAGAACTGCATATGATGTTACTATGGAAGCATTAGAGATTGGTGGTTTCAAAACTATTATGATCACTGCTGAAGGTATCCCTGAAAGATTAGCACGTAAAATGAACCAAACTGCTCGTGATGCTGGTGTTGTTGTTATCGGACCTGCAACTGTTGGTGGTATCGCTCCGGGTGCATTCAAAATTGCTAACGTTGGTGGTACAATTGAGAATATCGTAAACTCAAAATTACACAGAACAGGTTCTTGTGGTCTTGTAACTCGTTCAGGTGGTTTATTTAACGAACTTTCAAACATCATTGCTATCAATGCTGACGGTATCGCAGAAGGTGTTGCAATCGGTGGTGACCGTTTCGTAGGTTCTGTATTTATTGACAATCTTCTTCGTATGCAAGACAATCCAGATGTAAAATATATGATTTTACTAGGTGAAGTTGGTGGTACAGAAGAGTACAAAGTAATTGAAGCAGTTAAATCTGGAAAAATTACTAAGCCAATTATCGCATGGTGTATCGGTACAATTGCTAAGTACTATGATTCTGGTGTACAATTTGGTCACGCTGGTGCATCTGCAAATGCTGAAAGAGAAACTGCTGAAGCAAAAAATAAAGCTATGGCTGAAGCTGGTATTCACGTACCTGCAACATTCAATGACTTACCTGCAAAAATCAAAGAGGTATATGAGTCATTAAATATTGCTCCAATTCCAGAACCGGAAATGAATGTAGTACCAAAAGTTAGACGTTCTAAACAATTTATCTGTACAATCTCTGATGATAGAGGTGAAGAAGCTACTTACGCTGGTTTCCCAATTTCATCTGTTGCATTACCAAGTACAGGTAAAGGTATCGGTGATGTTATCTCATTACTATGGTTCAAAAAACAATATCCAAAATGGGCTACAGACTTTATTGAGACTGTAATCAAAACTGTTGCTGACCACGGTCCGGCAGTATCAGGTGCGCACAATGCTAAAGTAACTGCTCGTGCTGGTAAATCAGTTGTTGAATCACTAGTAACTGGTCTTTTAACAATCGGTCCAAGATTCGGTGGTGCGATTGACGGTGCTGCTGAGCATTTCAAATATGCGGATGATAATAACTTATCTCCAAAAGAGTTCTTAAACCACATGAAAAAACTAGGTATTCCAATCCCTGGTATCGGTCATAGAATTAAATCTCTTAAAAACCCAGACCTTCGTGTTAAAGGTTTAATGGATTATGCAGCGGAAAATTTCCCTAAAACTCCATTACTTGACTATGCTAGAACTGTTGAAGCTCTAACTACAAGTAAAAAAGAGAACTTAATCCTTAACGTTGATGGTACTATCGGTATCTTAATGGTAGATATGTGGAGAGCTTTAGGTTACCCTGAAGAAGAGATCAATGAATTTATCGCTTCTGGTACACTAAACGCATTCTTTATTGCTGGTCGTACAATCGGTTTCATCGGTCACGTACTTGATGAAAAACGTCTTGCAATGCCAATGTATCGTCACCCAATGGACGATATCCTTTACGACGTACAAAAAGCAGAAGAGATTTAATCTCTTCGCTTTTCCTTCTTTATAATACTTTTTTTTCTTAATTTTTCATTTTCTTCCAAATTATAATTTTTTACGATATACTAGAGCTATGAAAAAAGCTTTTACTATGATGGAACTTATTTTTGTTATTATTGTTATGGGAATCTTAGCAGCAATTGTTACGCCTCGTGTAGAGAGAGATTTAGTAAGAGAAGCTGCTATTCAATTAGTCTCACATATTCGTTACACACAACATTTGGCGTTAGTAGATGATAAGTATAATTTAAATACATCAGATCCGGATGATAGATGGTGGAGAGGTAGATGGCAATTAAAGTTTAAAAATTCAAATACAGAAACAAATGGTGAAGAAAGTTATACAATATTTTCTGACAGCTATGCTATATCTACATATAGTGGAAATGCTAATTCTAAAAATGAGATTGCTACAAACCCTCAAGATAAATCTAAAAAATTAACAGGTGGAGATAGTGCAGTACATTATGATAATAAAGAAGCAACAAGGTCTATGAATTTAGGTATGACATATGGTATAACAAATGTAGGATTAGGCTCTAACTGTACAGATAATAATAGTAAAGGATTAGCTTTTGATCATTTAGGAAGACCATTAAAAGGTGGCTATTCTAGTTTTAGTTCTCCGTATCCATCTAGTAGCAATTTAATTACTTCAGATTGTAATATTACATTAACTGGTGCGAGTGGGAGTATAATAGTTACTATAACTCCAGAAACCGGCTATACATATATAGCAAATTAAAAGAGTAAAATCACTCTAAAAAGTCTGAAAAAGCTTCAAATTAACAAATTTGTAAATTTCTTTCAAATCCTTTCAAACGTTAAGCTTCTTCTAAGCATACTTCTCCTATAATTCCCGTCCACAAACGATGAGAGGCCATCGAAAGAGGGTCAGAAGTACTTCGGGTTGAAGCTACTGAT
>NZ_JAUIRR010000007.1 GCF_030577135.1 Sulfurimonas sp. hsl 1-7
TTCGATGGCCTCTCATCGTTTGTGGACGGGAATTATAGGAGAAGTATGCTTAGAAGAAGCTTAACTATTTGAGGAATTCAAAAAGAATTCGCAAATTTGTTAATTTGCTTCTATTATCCATCCTCCACCGATGAGTTTATCCCCTTCATAAAAGACTGCTGCTTGCCCTACCGCAACACCAAATACACCCTCTGCTAGTGTTACATACGCTTTATCGTCTTCTATCTTTACATTACAATCTACTGCTTTAGTTCTGTATCTTAACTTAACAGTTGATTTAAACTCTTTTTCGTCATTAAAAAAGTTCAGGTTATTTAATATCACTTTATTACATGCAAGCTCTTCACGCTTTCCTACTACTATCTGGTTTTTCTCAGGAATAATTTTAGTTACAAAGTGTGGTTCATGCGCACCGTTAACTGTAAAGCCTCTACGCTTACCTATAGTGTAATGCATATATCCTTTATGCTCACCAACTACATTACCTTGATTGTCAACAACCTCACCAGGCTGATCTACTTCAACAAAGTTTTTAAGCACATCTGTATAAGTTGTTTCAACAAAACATATTTCACTTGATTCAGCTTGTGATGCAAATGACTCCAATCCTTTAATAGAAGCAGCCAATTCTTTAATATCACTTTTTTTTCTTTCCCCAAGAGGAAACTTTAATCTTGGTAAGATCTCTTTATTTATATAGAAAAGAAAGTAGCTTTGATCTTTCGTATCATCATCAGCAGCATATAAATATTCACCGTCTGTCTTAATATAGTGTCCAGTAGCAACGTAATCTGCTCCTATCTCATCGGCAAAATCAACCATTGCACCAAATTTAAGGTTTCTATTACATAATGCACAAGGATTTGGAGTTTTACCTTCAGCATAGGTATCTATAAAAGGTTGGAATACTTTTTCTTTAAATGTATCTTGTAGATCTAATACATGGAGTTTTACACCGACAAAGTCTGCCGCTTTTTGAGCACGTGCTAAGTGGATTTCATGATAACCGGGTTTTGAGTGGAGTTTCATATATACTCCTTCAACTTCATAACCCTCTTCTTTTAATAACAGTGTTGTAATAGTGGAGTCAACACCTCCACTCATACCAACTAAAACTTTTTTCATTATTTATACCTTAACTCTATATAGTCACAATTTTGTAATTATAACGAATTAAAATAATGGGGAGTTTATTCTTTTAATTTATTAAGTCTTTCTTTTTTACTACCTATAGATGTAATCTGCACACCAAAGTTACCGTCAACAATAACAACTTCCCCTTCAGCAATTACATGATTGTCAACTAAAATCTCTAAGGGATCGTTTGCTAACTGATTAAGTTCAATAACAGAACCTATATCCATATTTAGAACATCTTTTAGTAACATTCTTTTTTTACCGATTCTTACTTTCACCGGTAGTTTAACATCTAGGATCAATCCTATATTGTTTATTTCATCATCAGATAGTTTCACTTTTGTCTCATTACAAGGTGTAGGAGTAGATGTAGATGGTGTTGCACTAATAGAAGTACCGTCTAAGTCTTCTAGCTCCATCGGTAATTCTTCTTCATCAGAACCATATAGTTTTGAATTAAGCTTATCATCTATTATAAACATCAATAATGAGTTTAAAGAATCTAAACTAAGTTTGTAAACATACATTTTACTAAACTGCTCAAGACTAACATCTTCACTCTCACCGATAAGTTCAATATTATCTACACTAAAAGATAAAACAGGGAGTTCTTTTTGTGCAGAGAGTGTATTCCCTATTGCACCAAAAATATTAGATACTATCTCTTTTGCAGCATCCATATCGTCGTCTGTTACATCTTCTCTGTCACTGGCCTCTTCACCCATCATCATATCTGAGAGTGATGCTGCCAAGTTTGGAGGAAGAGCGATCATAGCATCAGCATCAACATCCCCGCTGATTTTTAACTTCACAAGGACTATCGGTGGTACAATGTTTGAGATAATACTAAGCTCTTGTTCCTCTTTTAATTCAATAGACGGTGCTACACCAACTAGTGCTTCTATGGTACCAACTGTTTCATTTTCAAATAGTTTTATAAAATCACTCATCTATTCCCCCTTTTTCATTTTCATCATTTTGCATACTTTCATATTCATCTTCATTTTCATGAATAATATCTCTTACACCTGAAATTTTGTCGTGTCTTTGTCTTTCAAGATTTTCTAGTGCAAATTTCACTTCATCTTTTTCTGTTTCAATAATCTCTAATACGTTAATAGATTTTCTAAATCTTCGAAGCCCTATCTCTCCGCGAAATCTGTCTTTTCCATCTACAGACACAGTCACTACATCATCTGCAGGACTTGATAGTCTTAAAACATCTCCAACTTTAAGTTCAAGAATCTCAGACATAGAAAGATCTGCTTCTCCTAAATTAGCTTCAACATTAACCTTAGCACCACCCAGAAGTACTTTTAATTCCGTATTTCTTGATTTTTTAGAACTGGTTTCATTAAGCATTAAATCACGAGATGCAAGTTTCGGTAAAACAGGTTCTAAAGAGATAACAGGATAACATATATTCATCATACCTGAACTATGCCCGATAATGATCTCCATTACAACCATTACGACAATCTCATTTTGGGCAACGATCTGAACAACGTTGGGACTTGATTCTTTTGACTCAATTGTAGGATATACATCCATTACTGGTCCCCAAGCCTCTTTTAACGTCGCCATCATTACACGTAAAATTGTCTCAAATAAAGAGAGTTCTATATCTGAAAACTCTCTTGTAGAATCAAAAGGCTCACCCTTCCCGCCTAAAAGTCTATCTAACATTGGAAAAGCGATCGAAGGATTTATCTCTATAACACCGCTTCCCTCTAAAGGCTTCATCGAAAAAACATTGAAACTCGTAGGATTAGGCAATGACATTAAGAACTCACCGTATGTCATTTGATCGACTGAATGAAGCTGAATCTCTACGATACTTCTCATAATAGAAGAGATCTGTGATGCCAAACTTCTTGCCATCTTATCGTGAACGCCGCGAAATGCACGTAACTGCTCTTTTGAGACCCTATTTGGACGTTTGAAGTCATAAAGTGTAACTTGACGTTGCGGGATTAAATTTTCTTCACCCGACTCAAGGACATCATCCCCTTCATCTTCTACAACGTCTAATAGTGCGTCAATCTCTTCTTGGGAAAGTATATCTGCCATACTACGCTCCTATACTCTCTTTAATTTTTTGTAAAACAGATTTATGGATTTGAGAAATTCTTGATTCTGTTATATCTAAGATTTCACTTATCTCTTTAAGTGTTAATTCTTCGAAATAATAAAGCTGTATGATCATCTGTTCTCTCTCTTTGTAGTTACAGAGCACATTTTTGATCACATCAATAAGTTCCTCTTTTTCAATCTGTGCAAGTGCTGCACCTTCATCACCAACTTGAAGTTGATCATGAAGAGGCATTACTGTATAAATATTTGAAGCTACTCGTGCTTCATGGATTTTCTCTACATCTTCCTCTAGAATTGTAGCGAGTTCTTCATCTGTCGGTTCTTCGTCGTGTGTAAGTCTATACTCTTCAACAGCATGGTCAATCGCTTTTACAAGTTTTCTGTTTGATCGACTTAAAACATCCAAACTTCTTAGATAATCAAGCATTGCACCGTATACTCTTTTTTTAGCATATCCCCAGAAGTTATCATTCAAACTGTCATCATACCTACGAGCAAGTTTAATCAACTCTTCAGTACCTATAGCTGCCAGATCGGAGAAGTCTATTGAACTCGGGAGTCTCTCTTTTAAACGAAATGCCATCGCTTTTACAGCCGGGAGGTATTGAATTGCCAGTTCATCTTCTTTATGTTTTAAATCTTGAACATAAGCATTGTGCATCATAATTTTTGCCCTGCTATATCTTCTGAGTTCATCTTCACGGCATAGTCAGTTAACCTGCATGCAGAATCAATAAGTTTTTCACGCTTGTTGATCTCTTTTACAAAGATATCTAACTCTTTTTCGTGATCATCTTTTGGAAAATTGTAAGCCTTAATACTTATCGTTTTATAATAAAGTGCAATAATTATATGTGAAAACAGATAAAAAAAGGTAGTGATAAAGAAAGTATAAGTTAATAACCCTGCTGCATCAAAAGATTTTAATATACCAAAAATAATACCTACAAAAAAACCTTGAACAGTAAAAAAATATACAAAATTTTCACCTAACATCACTACTCCACACTTTTTTTTTAAAAGTGATCCATTAAACGTTTAAAGAGACCACTTAAACCACTTTCAGTCGATTTTACCAGCATATTTCGTTCCAGCTTTGAAATAATCTTTTGAACAATCAACTCTAGATCTTTTGTAGCCTGAGAAGATGGATATAACAACGAGAATAACCCTCTTTGTTTCACGGCAGATGAAACTTTTATATCACTATTGATTTTACCGAGTAGCTGTAGATTTAAATTTCCACCAATATTGACACTGGCAACCTTTTTAATCTTCTCAAAAACTCCAACCGCTTCTTTTTCGCTCTTCACCTGATTCATGATCATATTAACATCATCTCTAAGCGTTGCAATTGTCTTAATGGTAGCATAGGCATCCGTAATAGCTGCCGGATCAGGAACTGTTACAACAATTACATCATCTGCTGCATTTAAAAACATCTGAATATGTTCCCCTATTCCAGCACCCGTATCGATAATCATTACATCAAGTTTGTCTAATATTTGTGCCTCTTCCATAAAACGCTTAAAAAGCGCACTGTCTGAATATTTTAAGATCTCATCACCGCTTTCACCCGGAATTAAAATCAGGTTTCGTGTAATGGGTATTAAAATATCAGAAACACTTGCTTCACCTTTTAAAACATGTAAGATATTTTTTTTAATCTTAACATTGAACATCACATCAAGATTTGCCAGACCAAGATCTGCATCAAATATACCGACATTCAAACCTTTTTGAGACAAAGTGTATGCAAGGTTTGAGCTGATCGTACTTTTACCCACTCCGCCTTTACCGCTTGTTACGGCAATAAAGCGTGTTTTTTTAGATTTTCTAGCAGCGTTTGATGAAACCAACTCTTCTAATTTCTCAGCTTGATGTCCCATCATGCTTTACTCCTATTAAATCCATGTAATAAACACTCAACTAAAAAGTCACTTGAAGCTGTTACAAGGTCTTCAGGAACCTCTTGCCCAACAGAAAAGTAACTTATAGGTTTTTTCGTTTCATATGCTAAAGAAAATATATTTCCAAAGCCTCTTGTTTCATCTAATTTTGTAAACATTAGTGTATCAACACCAAGTGATGAAAAATTATCATATGTCACTTTTAGATCTTCATACTTAATACTACTAGGCATTACAAGCACTACATCAACTTCATAATGTGTCTTATTTGCATTTAAACACTCATAAATTTTCTCTATTTTCCCTTTATCGTAAGGGCTAGATCCCATAGTATCGATCAAGATACAATCACAATATTTCAGTGAATCCAATGCTGAAGAAAACTCCGGAGGATCTACAACCGTTTCAATACCGAGTTTCATCATTCTTGCGTATTGCATCAGTTGCTCAACGGCACCGATTCTATATGTATCTAAAACAACTAAGCCCACTTTATATTTTTTCTCTAATAAAAAAGAGTAGCGTGCAGCCAGTTTTGCGATCGATGTAGTTTTACCGACACCGGTAGGTCCCACTAACATCATCACCTTTTTAGTTCCGATTGAAGGCATAGACTCCATTCGAATCGGAACCATTTTACGTAAAATAGTTTGAAAATAGCGTTTTACCGTTGCAGAGTTCTCTCTCATTTTTAAAGGCATATGCTCTAAAGTTACCTGCATCAACATATCTAAATGTTCTTTATTCATCCCGCTTTGATTTGCTAAACGGTAAATCTCTGCAAATTCCGGCGGTATACTGCTTGAAAGGTCTGGTGATTTTTCATCCCAAAACATATTCTGAATAATTTTGACTTTATCGGTAAGTTTGTTGATCTCCGATTTTATCTCTTTTAGCTCTAAAGGTTCAACGGTTGGTATTTGTACAGTTGCTTTTTTATCATAACCACTAAAAGGATCTGTTACTTGTGATATTTTAGAAATTTGCTCAGCAGCACTTGAGATATCAAAAAGGACATCTTTAGACTCCTCTTTTAGCGGCTGTTGCGAGCTTAAAGGTTTTTTAGGCTTGTGGTAACTCGGCATTACCATATCATCATCAACCCCGATAACTATCTCATAAAGTCCATCACGACCTAAAGCTTTTTTTCTCAGTTCACGGGTCTCGATCAGCATACCTTCATCACCAATCTCCATCTTTGCCTTTTTCAATGCTTCTGATGGTGATTTTCCAGTAAATGTCAGCATTTTCATATATTTGCACCTATCAATGGGATCACTACACTCTCTCTTTTATACCAATGTGGATGTGGTATTTGTAAATCTTTTGTATTTATATTTCGATTGTCAAAAAAAATTATATCCAAATCTAACGTCCTTGGTGCATTTGGGAAGCTTCTTTTTCTTCCAAATCGTTTCTCAACTCGCAACAAATAACGTAAAAACTCTTTTGGTTGCATTGAAGTTTTAAACACCATTATTGCGTTTAAAAAATCATCCTGATTCTCATACCCAAAAGGAGGATTTTTTAAAATCAATGAAGTTTTAAAGAGTTCAACCCTTTTATCTCTGCTAAATGCGATATAAAGATGTTCAAACCTGCGTTTAACATCACCTACATTACCGCCAATGCCCACAACAGCTTCATATCTATGTGATGTTCTTATCTTTTTAAAAAGGGGAAAACGCAAGCTATGAAAAGAGAGTAGCTGTTCATTTATCTTGCGTTTTAAGTACATATATTATGCTTGTTGTTGAGCTTGTTGGTGTGCAGCTTGAGCCGCTTGAATCTCATTCATAATTTGTAACATTCCCATCATTGCTAAATGGTAACCAAACGGACCAAAACCAACAACAGATGATGCACATACAGGTGCGATCATATTTTTCTGACGGAAATCTTCACGTCTGTAGATATTTGAGATATGTACCTCGATCGTAGGGATATTCACTGCAGAGATTGCATCACGAATTGCGATCGATGTGTGTGTATATGCTGCAGCGTTGATAATAATACCGTGCGCTTCACCGTAACACTCTTGAATTTTATCTACGATCTCACCCTCTAAATTGCTTTGAAAAAACTCAATTTCAACACCGTTTTGTGTTGCTACTTCTTTCATTTGAGCATGGATCTGTTCTAGTTTCATCGGCCCGTAAATCTGTTGTTCACGTACACCTAACATATTTAGATTTGGACCTTGAATAACTACTATTTTCATTTCTAACCTTCACTATTATATTTAAAGATTTATTCTAGCGAAAAAAAGATTAAAAAAATCACAACATGTTAAAATTTAGTTTCAACTAAGTTCTCACAATCTTTGATCATGTCGTAAAGATCCATCTCTCGTCCTGAGATAGTAGCAACAATTTTCCCCTGTTTATCTAAAAACAAGAACTGCTCCGATTCATGATAGTTTTCATTCATATATGTAGAGAAAATCACATACTCGGCATCCTCGATATTTCTCACATTTTCATTTACATAATTATATTTTTCAGAACCCTTATTTAGCTGCTTTATAGTTAAAACTTCATTTTGCAGGCTGTTTTTTAAAACATCTTCCAACTCTGTTAATTCAGCCTCGAGGTTCTCATACTTCAAATGACACTTAATCATAGCGCTTCCCTTTTGTAGTTGTTTAATAAAAAGTGTATAATTCTACTTAAATCTATATATAAAGTACAAATAATATGAATATTATATCACCAAATTACATTTTAACACCTAATAAATTGCTTAAAAACGTTGCAATAGCATATAATAAAAAAATTCAAAAAATAGCACCTTTAGAAGAATTAAAAAAGCAGTTTCCGGATGCGAAAGTAACACAACTTGCAAAAAATTCTCTCATTATGCCTGGACTTATCAACAGCCATGTACATATAGAGTTTTCAGCAAATAAAACACAATTGAGTTACGGTGATTTCATTAACTGGCTTTATAGTGTTATAGAAAACCGTGATGATCTAATAAACGGTTGTGAGCAGGAGTGTATGCAAAAAGCGATCGATGCCATGCTTGATCGAGGGATCACGACATTTGGTGCTATCAGCTCCCATGCGATGGACCTGGAAGCGTGTGCCAATGCAAAACAAAACGTTGTGTTTTTCAATGAACTTATCGGTTCCCAAGCTGCAATGGCTGATGCTCTTTTTGGTGACTTTTTAGCAAGACTGGATGCAAGTAAAAGTGTAAAAAGAGACGGTTTCATCCCTGCAGTTGCAGTCCACTCGCCATATTCAGTACACCCTATTCTTATCAAAAAAGCCTTAGAGATCGTAAAAAATGAGGAACTTAAACTTACGGCTCATTTCATGGAGAGTGAAGCTGAACGTAACTGGCTTGATGAAAGTAAAGGCGACTTCAGTGAATTTTTTCAAAAGTTTCTCAAACAAGAGCATAATGTGAGTGATTCTAAAGAGTTTTTAGAACATTTCAATCAAATACCCACACTCCTTACCCATGTTGTAAAATCTAATGAGCAAGAGCTTCAAACTATAAAAGATGCAAAACATACGATTATCCACTGCCCAATCTCAAACAGATTGCTCGGTAACGGTATACTCAACATCAAAGAGTTAGATGAGCACGGTATTCCATGGGTAATAGCTACTGACGGTCTAAGTTCAAACTATAAACTCGATCTTTTTGAAGAGATGAAGATCTCTTTATTTAGTCATGGTGATGCACCTTTAGTAGCGTTTGCCGAAAGTTTGTTAAATGCTGCAACTAAANCGATCTTTTTGAAGAGATGAAGATCTCTTTATTTAGTCATGGTGATGCACCTTTAGTAGCGTTTGCCGAAAGTTTGTTAAATGCTGCAACTAAAAATGCTGCTGATGCTCTGGGATTAAATACGGGAGAGATAATAGAGGGGAAAAATGCCGATATGATCGTAATTGATCTAGAGAGTGAACCAAATGAAGAGCTTGCGGTTCATCTCATACTACACCATTACAACATATCTAAAGTGTTTATCAATGGTAAACTTGAAAAAGGGGAGATATAATGGAGTTTTTAAAAAAGGTTTTTTTACCTATAACTATGCCTATAAAATTTATTCAGGAGCACTTTAAAGCAAGTGTTTTTGTATTAATACTGTTTTTATTGTTTGCACCGACTAATAACAATCAGGTGTTTAACAATAATCTACAAAAAATCAACCTCGTTGGACCTATCTTTGATGCAACTGAAGTTGTTGAAAAAATAGATCAAGCTACAGAAAATAACACAATCAAAGGTATATTGCTTTGTGTAGATTCACCCGGTGGTGCAGTTTCCCCCTCTATTGAAATTGCTTATGCAATAAAACGCGCAAGTGCAAAAAAACCTGTAGTTGTTTATGCAAAAGGAACAATTGCAAGCGGCAGTTACTACGCAAGTATCTGGGCCGATAAAATCATTTCAAATCCAGGAAGCATGGTTGGAAGTATTGGTGTAATTATGCAAGGTGCAGATGTGAGTGAGTTGATGGATAAAATCGGCATAAAATCACAAGTAGTAAAAGCTGGAAAATATAAACAAGTGGGTACATCAGACAGAGCTTGGACAGATTATGAGATAAATGAGCTCAATAAAGTGATACAAGACACTTACGATATGTTTTCTCAAGATGTAGCTGATGCCAGAGGACTTAAGATCGCAAAACGTGACATCTATGCCAATGCACATATATTTACCGCATCTCAAGCTAAAGAGGTTGGACTTATAGATGCACTTGGTGTTGAGACAGATGCCAAAAATGAGCTTGTAAGACTCAGCGGTGTTAAAGAACCACTATGGAATAAAGAGGACAAGTTTGAAAAGCTTATGAAAAAACTTTCAGCTTCAGCAGCAGTTACACTCTATACGTACTTTCCTGAGATTACCCTAAAATAAGGGTATCTCACACTTTTAAATCTCTCTCTTTTGTAAAACTTTCGCAGATATAACCACTTCATCACTTTGTGCTTCAAATATTTCATCAGGCTCTAAAGAGTTTAAGTCGATAACTTTATGTTCTTTTGATATCTGAGCAAACCCTTTTTTACGTTTGAGTTTCGGATGGTTTGATTCCAACATCCTTTCTAGATTTCGTACCTGTTCTTTAAAAGAGTTTATACGATTATCAATTGCTTGTGGATATCTCTCTTGAAGATTTTTCAGCTCTAAAGAGAACTTTTGGAATTTGTAACTCATAGTTTGATTAAAACTCTCTTGCAAAGCTTTAATACTCTCTTTGTGTTGTAATAACTTTCTGTCAACAGAGTGTTGTGCAAACGATTTTTGGAGATGTTGCAGTTCCTGAGTTTTATTAAAAAGTTTTTGAGATATTGTTTGTGTGAACTGATCTGAGAGTGAATCTATATATTGGTAAAGTTCATTATTATCGGGTAATATAATCTCCATCGCAGCACTCGGCGTTGCCGCACGAACATCGGCTACAAAATCTGAGATGAGATAATCTATCTCATGTCCAACTGCAGATACAATAGGTGTAGTCGCCTTAAATATAGCATCTGCTACAATCTCTTCATTAAACGCCCACAGATCTTCTATGCTTCCCCCACCGCGTCCAACTACAATAACATCATACCCTACAAGGTCAGCTTGCTTAATCGCATTAGAGATAGCAAATGCTGCACCCTCACCTTGAACAAGTACGTCATAAACATCTAGAGATATATTTCTATAGCGTTTATTTGCTACTCTAAGCATATCTTGAAGTGCTGCGCCAGTTGCAGAGGTAATTAGTGCTATCTTTGACGGAAACTTCGGAAGTTGTTTTTTTAATTGCGGATCGAAATACCCCTGGTTTGAGAGTTTTTGTTTCAACTGCTCATAGGCCAATGCTAAGGCACCCTGCCCTGAAGGCTCAATCATAAAACAGTTAATCTGGTAAGAACCTCGCGGTTTGTATACGGATATTGCTCCGTCAACTAAAACTTTCAGTCCCTCTTCTAATCGAAACTTCAGTTTTGTAGCGTTGCCTCGAAACATTACACAGCTTATGCTAGAATCTTTATCTTTTAGTGTAAAGTATATATGTCCGGAGTTGTGAAAAGTGATGCGTGAGAGCTCCCCTTCAACAAAAACTCTTTCAAAACTACTCTCAAGTAATGTTTTGATCTGTTCGTTTAATGCAGATACGCTAAGAGTATTCATGGACAGAAACTATTTTTTTCTCGCAATGAAGAGTGTAGAGATATCCATAGAGAAACTTTGTGTATAAAGCATCTCAAAGCCGGCTTTCTCAAGTTCTGCCTGCATCCCCTCAATCGTTACAAAGTTCTCAATAGAATCTGGAAGATAAGTGTACGCTTCTAGGTTTTTAGAGATAGCACCGCCTACGTAAGGTAAAATCTTATGCATATAAAAATCTCTGATTTTGTCTTTTAAAGTTTTTTTCTCTTGTTTCATAAACTCTAAGATCACAACAAGACCACCTTGTTTAAGTACTCTGTTAAATTCATAAAAGGCTTCTTGACGCTCAACAACATTACGGATACCGTAAGTGATACTTACAATGTCTGCATTAGCATCTTCTAAAGGTATCTCTGTTGCTTTAGAGATGTGGTAATTAAACTCAGGAAATTTTTTACGTGCTACGTCAACCATTCCGTTTGATGGATCAACACCTACGATCTCATCGATCTTGATATCTGCTTTTGATGCCTGTTTTTGCCAATGACCCATCATATCACCTGTTCCACAGGCAACATCGATAATTCTATCTATCTCTTTTTTCCCGAGATAATCATATGCCAAATCACAAGCTTTTTTTCTCCAAGCGATATCTACACCCATGCTCATAACACGATTAGCAGTATCGTAAGTTGATGCAATATCATCAAACATTGAAACAATTTTTTCTTGTTTTTCCATTAGTCTATTTACCCCTTCTTTTCATCCACATAATTATATCTTCGCCCGCTTTATCTGCATTTAAAATCTCTAACTCGTCATCAATATTTTCAAATACTCTTTTACCGCCTATTTTTGGTGCCAAATAACACAAGTAAAGGTCTACAAACTCTTTTGTTAAACTGTAAAGAGTATCACCGCCCTCAATCATAATATTTTTATACTCTTTGATCAATTCAAAATTATCCGCTATAAAAACTTTTCTGTTTTCTACACCAAAAAGAGGGATCGTTTGATCAAACTCTTTTTCCCTGGAGATAATTAAAACATCGGGTGCTTTTCCATTGACCAAACGTGCATCAAGCGTCGGTTTGTCAACTCTTACTGTATTGCCGCCGATAATCATTAGATCACATCGATCACGCATCGCATGAACCTGCTTTTTTGATTCTTGTGAAGAGATCGAACCCTGATCGAAAGTTCCGTTTAACCTTTGTGCCCATTTAAAAAATACAAATCTTCCCTCAATATACTTTTTAAATGGCAGGAGTAAGTCACTACTCTCTTTTTCTAAAACCTGTGTCTCAACTTCCACATTATGCTTCTGCAGTATCTCATTGCCTTGTGCAGCTTCTTCATTGAAGTCATTTGCACCGACATATACTTTTTTTACACCCAAGCTACTTAGTAAATTCGCACAAGATGGAGTTTTACCGATATGTGAGCATGGTTCAAGAGTTGTATAAACACTACACTCTTTAAAAAGGTTATTATGATTTTTAATTAAAAATGTGTGAATATCTTGTGAAGCAGAGAGTTCTAATATTTCTTGATTATTTGTCAGTTTGTAGTAAGCTTTTTGCAGAGCATTTACTTCAGCGTGTGGCTCACCCGCTTTGTGGTGTGCTTCAACAGCCAAAATCTCGCCATATTTTCCAACAACACAGCAACCGACTGCCGGATTTGGATAAGTAAGAACTTGATATTTCCAAGCCTCTTGCAAGGCAAGGTTCATATAAAACTTATGATCTATTTCCATTCAAAATAAGTTTTAGCTTTTCTAATGTCGTTAAACTCTAGCTCTGTAGTTCCATCTTCATTTTCAAATGTAAGCTTAGAACCATCAACATTTACGAGTTTTGCTTTTATTTTCTCATTTTCCATTGTCGTAAAAGCAATATTTTCGTTTAGAGACTTTGCAAAATGCTCAAGAGTTGTCAGTTTTCTCTCTAAACCTGGAGAACCTACTTCAAGTCTATACTCACCTGAAACCGGAGGTGTTACATCTAAAAGTGGAGAGATTAAATGTGTCAGGTCAACACATTCATCCATCGTTACACCTTTTCTTTTACCATCTTCAAATTCAGGAGAGATGACAGCAACTCTATAGATAGTTTCACCAAATTCAGACACAACTGAAGTATCATACAGTTCTAGGCCAACAGATTTTACTAAAGATTCTATATCATTTTGTAAGCTCATTACTCTTCCTCTTTTGTATCTTTTGCTATTTTTTTAAATAACTCTTCGATTGTTTGTGTTTTTTTAAGGTGTTCATCAAACTCAAAAGCAAGTTTCGGTGATTTAAACCAACCTTGATCTTTCATACAATAATCTTCAATAATTGGTCTTGCTTTTTTGAGTTGTTTTAATAAAAGTTTTTTTTCTGCTTCATTGAAGTATGAAGGGTCTACATATACTTTCGCATCACTTCTACCGCGTGAACATTTAACAGCTGTTACGCTTAACTCATGTAAACGCCCATCGTTAAGTTGTGAAAGTGCTTCTGGAATCAGTTCCTCAAGAACCGATTCTGTACGTTTAAGTTTGATCTGTGCTTCAGTCATTACTTACAGGCTTACTTTTTGCTCAACTTTTTTGAAAGTTTCAATTACATCGCCAACTTGTACATCTTCATAGTTAGAGATAATAACACCACACTCGTAACCGTTACCAACTTCTTCAACATCATCTTTGAATCTTCTAAGACTCACTAGTTCACCCTCGAATGCAACAACACCCTCACGGATAACACGAACAAGTCCACCGCGGATAAGTCTACCGTCTTCAACAACACATCCAGCAACCATACCTTTAGGCGATTTAAACACATCCCTAACTGCTGCTTGACCTGTATTTTCTTCAGTAAATTTCGGTGCCATCATACCAGTTAACATACCAGTCATATCATCAAGTAATTGGTAGATAATAGAGTATGTTCTAATATCTACATTTCTTTGTTTCGCTAAGGCTTTAACTGAACCTGTTGGACGAACGTTAAATCCAAGAAGTACACAGTTTTCACTATTTGATACAAGTTCAACATCACTCTCTGTAATTCCACCGACACCGCTAGAGATGATATCGATTTTAACCTCTTCATTTCTAAGTTCTGAAAGTGAAGATTTGATAGCTTCAAGTGAACCGTGAACGTCAGTTTTAAGTACTACTTTAAGAGATTTAAGTTTCCCTTCTGCAATCATAGAAGTCATATCTTCTAGAGTAGATTTCGTAGATTTACTTAACTCTTTATGACGATCATATTCATAACGTTTTTGAGCGTATTCTTTCGCCTCTTTATCGTTTTTCATAACCATCATAATCTCACCTGCAGCAGGTACTTCATTAAGACCTACAACAACTGCAGTATGTGATGGTGGAACAGATTTAATCTGTTTTGCATTCTCATTGATAAGTGCTTTTACACGTCCGTGTGATTTACCACAAACAACGTTATCACCTACTTTTAATGTACCGTTTTGAACGATTACCGTAGCAACCGGACCACGCCCTTTTTCAAGTGAAGACTCAACTACAGCTGCTTTTGCATTTGCATCAGGATTTGCTTTTAACTCTAGAATATCAGCAGTTAAAAGGATATTTTCAAGAAGATCGTCAAGTCCCATACCTGTTTTTGCAGAAAGTGGAACGAATTCAATGTCACCACCCCAATCAACAGGAGAGATACCACGCTCAGCCATTTGTCCTTTTACAAGGTCAGGGTTAGCAGTTTCTTTATCCATTTTGTTAAGTGCCACAATGATAGGTGCACCAGATTCTTTAGCAATTTTGATAACCTCTTCAGTTTGAGGTTTTACACCGTCATCAGCAGCAACTACGATAATGATGATATCTGTAATATCTGTACCTCTTTGACGCATTGAACTAAACGCCGCGTGACCCGGAGTATCGATAAATGTAATCTCTCTACCGTGTTGAGAAATTGTATATGCACCGATATGTTGTGTAATTCCACCCGCTTCGTCTTCAGTTACTTTTGCTTCTCTAATTGCATCAAGAAGTGAAGTCTTACCATGGTCAACGTGTCCCATAATTGTAATAATAGGTGGACGTTCAACACCCTCTTCTTCAGTTTCAACTTCTTCAACATAGTTAAATTCATCTTTTGGATCTACGATAGTTACTTCAACTCCGAACTCTTCAGATAAGATCTCAATCTCATCAGCACCTAAGAAGTCATTTTTCGTCATCATCATACCAAGGTCAAAAAGAACTTTGATAATGTCACTCATTGGACGTTTTAATTTTTCTGCAAATTCGTAAACACGGATATCTTCAGGGATCTCTACGTGTGTTACAACTTCATCAGTAGGTTTGTCTTTAGTATATTTTTTACGTTTGTCACGAGAAACTTTTCTTGCTCTTGGAGCTTGTTTTTTATTTGCATTTCTTCCGATTGGTTTTGGTTGTTTCGGCTTTCTAGGCTCTTCTGGCTCAATAACTTGTCTTTCAGTAGCATTCAGGTCAAGTAAAACAACTTGGTCATCCATATCGATAGAAACATCAGCCAAAGAACCACCAAATATATCTAGTTTAGTACCTTGATCTTTTTTCGAAACAGGAGCAGTTTTTTCTTTATTTTTCTTCTTTTGTGCTAATTCTTGAAGAGCTTCTTCACTCATTTTTCCGTAAGAAGAAACAAGAGCTTCTTGTTTTTTCGGAGCTTCATAAACTTCTTCTTTTACCTGTTTTTTCTTTTTAACGATTTTTAAACCGGATTTTTTTACAACAGGTTTGATTCTAGGAGTAATATCAGCTGTTTTATCTTCTGAAGGTTCTTTTTCTTTAACCTCTTCTGACGTTGCCACTTTTACAGGCTCTTCTTCTTTAGCCTCTGAAGTTGTAGAGTTGTCAATTTTTGCTTTTGGTTCTTCTTTTGTAGGAGTTGCTTCTTTTTTATCTTCTGTCTTTGCTTTTGTTTTTTTCTCAGGTTTTGCTTCTGTTTCAGATGGTTCACCATTCATAATATAGTTTGCTAAACCTTCTGCTTGTTCCATTGTTACAACACTTTGTGCAGATTTAACATCTATTCCCATCTTATTGGCTTTTTCTAAAACATCTTTAGAAGTAATCCCCAATTCTTTAGCAATTTCGTGTACTCTAACTTTTTCACTCATTAATGACAATCTCCTTTAATTTACTCATAAGTTCATCTTTTTTACCACTACGGCACTGTCTCATCAGTACTTTGGCAATCTTCTTTTCATCATCTAGACAAACTTTACAAAAATAAAAACTTCTTCCAACTCCGCTAAATGCAGATATCTCTCCATCTATACATCTAAGCCTTAAAAGATTTTCTTGTGTGTGCTTTTCTCTACAAGCTACACACATCCTCGTTGGTCTATAAAAATTTTTCGCCATTATACCCAAATAATACTTGATCTTTACTGTTTATCTCTCGATTATCAAACCGCTATTATCAAAATCTAAAATTTTGACAGCAAATTCCGGAAACTTTTGCTTTAAACGGTTTGCAATCATCGCTGCATCATCATCATATGCTAGTGAAAAGAATGTACTTCCACTTCCAGATAACGTACTCATTAACGCACCACTTTCATACGCAACTTTTTGTACGGAAAAAAGTTCAGGCAATGTTTTCATTCTTGCTTTTTGATGGAATCTGTCTTGGGCTGCAAGCTTTAACATCTCCCAATCCTCATTAAAAAATGCAGCTACCGTCAAAGCAGTATGCGACAAGTTGTACACAGCATTTTCTTTAGAGTATGATTTTGGCAAAATTGTACGAGATTTTGATGTATTCATCTGCTTGTTTGGGATAACTACTACTGCTTTAAGATAATCCGGCAGATGTTTCTTTTGAGAGAACACTTTATTTTTCTCAATAGTTGCAACATTAAAACCACCCATTACAGCAGGTGTAATGTTATCGGGATGCGGTTCATACACAAGTGCGTGGTTTAAAATACGACGCTTTGAAACTCTAATGTTTGCAGCTTCATGTGCAGAAGCGATAGCACTTACGATTACAGCAGATGAACTTCCCAATCCTCTAGACATAGGGATAGAGTTATAAAATGTAAACTTGAAATTTTGCTTTTTCTTTGTCAGTCTTGAATAATGTTCATTAAAAATGCTTACAAAAAGGTTATTACCTTTAAGTCTTGCATTGTTTTCACCTTCACCCTTAATACTTACACTAAAAAACTTTGATGGATGAAATTCAACTCTATTTCTTAAATCAACTGCCAGACCTAATGAGTCAAACCCTGGCCCTAAATTTGCAGATGTAGCTGGTACACTAATTATCACTAATACTTCCCTATTAAACGGCAGCTATTTTATACAGCGGTGCCGCTTCCTTACTAAAATCTTTATACTCGAGTAGATCGGGGAGCTGAAAACTCGCCACCGGTACTGTTTCTAATTTTTCTGTTTTTATATCGTCTTGCATTTTAACAAAAAATAGCTTTCCTATCGCTTTTATAGGTTGATTATTATTAAAATAAAAAGCATCTCTTGCATACAGCGGTATATCTTTGAGGACACTTAATGACTTTAAAAAGATATATGCCACTTTAATAGCCATAAAACTCCCCGGTCCATTAACATAAAAAAGTGCTTGAAGATCATACTTTTGTAAAATCTCTTCAAAAATCAGAGGAAGAACATCTGAACTTTTTTCCTCAGATTCGATCACATCGATCAACTTTTGTTCTTCATAAATCCCTATCATTATGGGTGAAGTCAAAGTAATACAGACAACATCAACTTTTTTACGCATATGCTTTTTCTAACTCTCTTAACTCTTCACCTACAAGTTCTATAACTTCATAGTTTTCAGGGTTTTTCAATAACTCTAAAGTAAGTTGATGATTCAAATCATGACTTCCTGCAAATGCTTCATAATTTCCGATAAAGTTCATCCCTATAAGACTCATATCACCGATCGCATCAAGTATTTTATGACGTACGAACTCATCATCGTAACGCAATCCTTCAGGATTTAGAATCTTTTTTTCATCCAATACAACGGCATTTTCTAAACTACCGCCAAGTGCCAAACCTTTTGAACGAAGATATTGTACTTCATGTAAGAACCCGAAAGTTCTAGCCCTGGAAATCTCTTCTTTATACGATTGTTTCGTAAACTTTAATACATACGCTTGTTCTTGAATTACCGGGTGTGGGAACTTGATAGTAAAGTCGTAACTCAAATCTTTTGCAGGAGATAGTTTTACATACTTATCGCCCTCTCGTACCTCAACATCTTTTTTAATTCTCATAATGCGTTTTGGCTTATCAAGCTCAACAACTTCAGCCTCATCTAAAAGCATACAATAACTTGCACTACTTCCATCCATTACAGGTACTTCATCAGCATCTACCACAACTCTTAAGTTGTCAATTCCGTATGCATATACGGCAGAGAGAAGGTGCTCAATCGTAGAGATCACATAACCATCTTTACCTATTACAGTAGCCATCTTTGTATCTACAACATTTTCAGGTACTAAGGGGATAGAGACATCAACATCACTGCGATAAAAGACGATCCCGCTTTCTGCTTCCAATGGTTCAAGTCTTAATTTAACCGGTGAACCTTTGTGCAGTCCAATTCCAACGAGTTCAACACTCTTTTTTATAGTTGTTTGATACATATCAGCCTCTATCTTTGATCTATAATTTTTTTAGCTTCTTTAATTATATCACTTATATTTAATTTTATCCACTGTGCATCCATCCACTCTTGCGGACGAACTTCGATCCCTTGTACAAGTACACCGAAATGAAGGTGGTCACCCATTGCATATCCGCTTTTACCAGTATTTGCAATTTTAGAGTTAGCCGGAACATGTTCACCTGCAGTCACATCTACACTTGAACAGTGTCCATAAAGAGTGTACAGACCTAAACCGTGTGAAATAATCGGCATATTGCCGTATAAGCCGTTATAGTCTGTAAACACTACATTCCCACCATTTTGACTCTTAATAGGAGCCATAGCATAACTTGCAAGATCTAAACCTAAATGGTACGCTTCACTTACAAACTCTTTCTCATAATAGTATTTTCTATGGTCACCGAAATGTGCTACAACCTGCCCGTTTTTAAGAGGATAGATCTTTTTCATTTTAAAGTCACTGATCATCTCATCTGAAACTTTTGAAGTGATCTCATGGATTAACTTCTCATTTTTAGCACGTACATCTTCGTTAATAAGTTTAAATTGTTCTAATGAGCCCTCTACACCCTGTGTCTCTTCAAACTCTTCTGCAAGGTCATAAATTTTCCCTTTTAAAAACTTATCTGAAAGATTGATGTTGGAAACTTTGTATGCTTTATCTTTGAGGTATAAAGGCACATATGACTTAGCAACGTTTCCTGCACTGTCCGTTGCTATTACAGTCGCTTTAAATCCCTTGTCAATAACAGGCCAAGCTAATAGAGCTATATAATACCCCTCTTTATAAAAAGGTTGTGCTTTAAATTTTTTGTTATTGTTTCCAAGTACGTAAAAATCTTCAAGATTTTCATCTTTTACACTAAAGATAACAAGTGCTGAACCACCACGAGAGATCTTGTAAGAGTTATTAATAATACTTACATTCGGTCTTTTTTTGTCTATCGTTAATTTATAAAGTTTTAGTGCCGTATTACCGTTTAGCATATTCCATTTACTAGTATCGTTTGCTTCAACAATAATCTCAATTTCCTTATCTTTTAAAGCATACATACCTCTTGGAGGTTCGATCGAAAGCTCAAGGGAATTCATTGGAGTGATAAGCTGTTCAAATTGCAACTGCTTCACACCCTTAGAAGTTTTCATAGAGATTTTATAAGACTTAATTCCGCTTGTATCACTAATTTTTAGATTTAAAGGCTCTTTTAAATTCCAAAAACCGTTAGTTTTTAAAGTAACCTCCGGTGCAACTCTTTCAAATGTAGATGAAAAATAGATATATAAACCTCCACCTACAAGCACTAACATTAAAAATAGTGTTACGAACGACGAATTATTTTTTCTTTTCAATTGTATCCCTTTATCTCTTTTATAACTTTATTTTCATCCTGTTTTATCAGAACAACTTTACTTACATGTGCTATCTCTAAAAGCTCTTTAGAGACAAAAAAAGCATCTTCTAAGTCCGCACCGCTTTTTTTTAGTATCTCATCATCAATGTATACCTCTGCCAAAGTTCCCTCTTCTTTTAAAAGAAAATTTGCAAACAGAGCAGATTTGAGTCTAAAAAGCGCTAAACTTCTACTTTCTCTCAAAGAGCGATAACATAGCCGACAATCTGCCCCGAGTGAAATCAGTTCACTTAAAACAGTCAGTTTTTGACTCTCGCACAAAACATTACGTGATTCATCTTCTACAAGAAATGAGCTGTAAAAAGCGGTTGCCATCTTAGCATTAATCTTAATAGATTCTGATTGCAACTGCGCATAAACTCCTAATGTATCCAGAGAGATTTTTATCTCAAGGTCACAAGAGTTTGGTATCTGTTTTCGTACTTTATCAAACCAAGGTAAAAAAGTAAACTTTCTATCAAGCTCTTCCTCTACTACCAAAGATACTTTTTTGTGTAGAGTGAGTATGTATGTGTATAGTACATTAGCCAATGAAAAGGATTCATTATCGCTAATCAGCACAATATGTTTACTTTCTTTTATCTTATTGAGTTCAATCAAGAGTCTGCTACTTTTTAAGTGAAATTATAGCCTATCTTTTATTCATCTTGTAAACATATGCAAGAACTTCTGCAACTGCGGCAAATAGAGCTTCAGGGATCGGTTTGTCAATCTCTACATCACTATATAAACTACGTGCTAACGGAGGATTTTGTACTATATGCACATCATTTTCCCGTGCTATCTTTTTAATCTGCTGAGCAATATTGTCCACCCCTTTAGCAACAACTATCGGTGCACTGTATTTATCCTGATCGTACTTAATAGCAACTGCGTAGTGTGTCGGATTGGTAATAACCACATCAGCTTCGGGAACTTCTGCCATCATTCTACGACGAGCCGTTTCCATCTGTATCTGTCTGATTTTTGACTTAACAAGAGGATCCCCCTCCATGTTTTTCATCTCGTCTTTAATCTCTTGTTTGGACATTTTGAGTCCGTCAAAATATTGTTTTCTTACAATGATTAGGTCAATAATCGCAAACACAAAAATGATCAAAAGCATCACTAAAGAGATGATAATCATCTTGTCTTTTAACCAGGAAAGCTGCTGATCCAGTCCAAAGAGTGCAACTGTCGGCAACTCTAAGATAAAGTAAAAGAAAAATACAAACCCTACACCCAAAGTGGTAAAAGATTTAAAGGTGATCTTGATCCCCTCTATCAATTTTTTCATAGAAAAAAGATTCTTTGTCCCCTTAATCGGGTCTATTTTTTTAAGATCGGGAACAATCGCTTTTGTTGTAAACAAGAATCCAAACTGCGCAAAAGCAGCAATAATACCTGCGATAGCGACAGCAATAGCCAGCGGCATCATCATTAATAACACTTCACGAATCGTTACCAGCACGATATCCATTACAAAAAGTTTATCAACGGGTGTACCAACTAAAGAGAAGTAGTACTGAAAAAGCAATAACATGTGTTTTGATATAAACGGAAAAAGCATCAATGTAGCCAAAATAGCTACAAATAAGGTGATAACACCTGAGGCATCTTGAGATTTGGGGACATTCCCCTCTTTGCGGGCGTCCTCTATCTTCTTGGCGGTGGGTTCTTCGGTCTTTTCCTGATCGTCAGCCATCTAAACCCGTTCCCGCTTTATTAAGAGATTTTCATAGAAAGGTCTATCCAGTTTGCCTGATGGATTAGGGAACCTGAACTGATTGCATCAACACCTGTTTTTGCATAAGACTCAATAGTCTCTAGAGAGATATTCCCACTTGCTTCAAGTAAGATATGTGGATGATTAGCATTACGATACTCCACAACCTCTTTTACCTGCTCGGGAGTCATATTGTCACACATAACTATATCCGCTTGTGCTTCAAATGCCAACTTTGCAATTTCAAGCGTTTCAGCTTCAACTTCAATCTTAGCGGTAAAAGGGATAACCTTTCTCGCTTTTACAATATATTCTGCAAGATTGTCGATAGTTTTTAAGTGAGTATCTTTGATCATTAGAGAATCATCAAGTCCCATTCTGTGGTTTGTAGCCCCTCCGCATCTAGTAGCGTATTTCTCAAATACTCTTAGCATAGGACGTGTCTTTCTAGTATCTAAAAGTTTTACACCGTACGGAGCGATTATTTCAGCATATTTTCTTGTAAGAGTTGCTATTGAGCTTGCATGCAGAGCAAGGTCCAAAAGAGTTCTTTCAGTTTTTAAAACATCGTGTGAAGCACCTTTTATGATTGCAATCACATCCCCTTTTACAAAACTTTCTCCATCTTTTTTACCCCAGATAACATCAAGGTTTTCCTCTTTTGCCAACACGTCAATATATTTTACTCCTGCAAATACACCGTCGCATTTAGCAATAATATCTGCTTTCGTAGGTACACTCTCTTCTACTAAAGCATAGAGATCACCACGCCCGACATCTTCAGCAAGTGCCGCTTTTACAAACTCTTTAATCATAATGCCAACATTCTTTCCAGAGCAATTTTTGCCCATTTTTGAGTCGATTCATCAACTTCGATCTCATTGATAGGTGCACCGTCTTCGATCGATTTTAGTGTTAGATACACATCTTCTAAAGTTGTCTCATTCATAGTTGGACATTCAGGTTTTGTCGAACTTAAAACATAAGTGTTTTTCGGACGTAAACGGTTTACCATATTGAACTCTGTTCCAACTGCCACTTTTTGATCTTCAGGAAGTTCAGTAATATACTTAATAAGCTGTGAAGTTGAACCCACAAAATCACTCGCATCACAAATAGCAGGATCACATTCTGGGTGTGTCGCTATTTTAATTCCCGGATATTTCTTTCTGTAAAACTCTATATCTTCAACAGTAAAAAGTTGGTGAACTGAACAAAAACCGTCATAACAGATGATATCAGCCTCTTTAGGATCACCCTCTTGACCTATAACCATAGATTTTAGTCCCATTTGGTTTGCAATGTTTTGTCCTAAACATCTGTCCGGAACGAAAAGTATCTTTTTACCCTCTTCTAATGCAGTTGTTATAATTTTTTTAGCATTTGAGCTTGTACATACCATACCGCCCATCTCACCAACTTTCGCTTTTACATCTGCATTTGAGTTGATATATGTGATTGGAAGAATGTTTTCACTTGGAATTCCGTTATCGTTTAAATACTTTACAGATTCATCATAGTAAAGTGAATCGATCATTCTTGCCATTGCACAACATGCTATCTTTGGCATTACAACACGTTTTTCAGGACTTAATACTTTAACACTTTGCCCCATAAAACCAACACCGCAAAAGAGTACAAACTCTGCATCATCAGCTTGAGTTTTCATTGCAAGCTCAAGTGAATCACCTGTAATGTCACCTATCTCAAACACTTCATCACGTTGATAGAAGTGTGCGACAACCGTAACACTTAGCTTCTCTTTTAATCGTTGTATCTCTTGTTTTAATTCTTCGTTACTTAATTTCAAAAAATATCCTCAAATTAATAGTGTTGTAATTATATCAAAATTTATTTAGCATAATAAGTGTAAAATACGCCCACTAAAAAATTTAAGGTTATATATGGATTTCTTATTTAATATAAATATACAGTTTTATATCGCTGCATACTTAGTCGGTGGTATCCCTTTTGGTTTGCTGCTAGCCAAAGCATTTGCAGGTGTTGATGTAAAATCAGCAGGAAGTAAAAGTATTGGAGCTACGAATGTTTTACGTGTTGTAAAGGAAACAAATCCTTCACTGGCAAAAAAACTTGGTGCTGCTACTTTAGCACTTGACGCACTTAAAGGGGTAGCTGTTTTAGCAGTTGGATATTTTGCAGGTGTAAGTGAAGCAACAATGTGGGCTATAGCAGTTCTGGCTGTAATCGGGCACTGTTTTTCACCTTATTTGGGACTTGAAGGCGGTAAAGGGATCGCAACAGGTATGGGTGTAATGATGTTTATGCTTCCTATTGAAACTGCAATCGCTTTAGTGGTATGGATTGTTATGGCAAAAACTGTACGCATCTCGTCTATCTCATCTTTAACAGGTGTTTTAGCGATGTTAATTTCAAGTTTCTTTATACATCCGGATATTGCTCATGCACCTGTTGTATTTATCGTATTTATTCTGTTTTACAAACATATTCCAAATATTGTTCGCCTGCTTAAAGGTGAAGAGAAACGGGTAATCTAAATTGAAGATCTATGTTGAGGATTTAAGATTCCAATGTATCATAGGGATCTTGGATTTTGAAAGAGTAACTCCACAGGACGTTATCATCAATCTCGAACTTGAATACGATTTTCAAGAGGAGTTTATCAACTACGCAGATCTTGCTTCAGAAATTAAAAATACTATGATAAATGAAAAATTTCTTCTTTTAGAAGATGCTATTGAGAAAATTTCAAAAAATTTACAAGAAAATTTTTCAAAAATAGATACTCTTAAACTAAAAATCACAAAACCCTCTATTTTACCCGACTGCAGGGTAAGTGTAGAGGATAGTTTCCATTTTAATCTTAAATAAAACTTCATTTTTTTTTAAAAAAAATTGAAAAAAACTTTAAAGTTACCTAAAATTATGCTATTATTCCGCACAAATATTTAACTCATAGGAAAAAATTAATGCGTATTCTTATTATAGAAGATGAAGTAACATTAAATAAGATGCTTGCTGAGGGACTAAAAGAATTTGGTTACCAAAGTGATGTTGTTGAAACTTTAAAAGATGGTGAATACTACCTAGACATCCGTAACTACGATTTAGTTCTTATGGACTGGATGCTCCCGGATGGTAACTCTGTAGATATCATTGGTGATATCAAAGCAAATACACCAAAAACAGTTGTTGTTGTTCTCTCTGCTAGAGATGATAACGAAAGTGAAATCGAAGCACTTCGTGCCGGTGCTGATGACTATATCAGAAAACCATTTGATTTTGAAGTATTAATTGCTCGTCTAGAAGCAAGACTTCGTTTTGGTGGAAGCAATATCATCGAAATTGAAGACTTAACAATTAATCCTGAAGAGGAAAAAATCACTTACAAAGAGACTGAGATTGAATTAAAAGGGAAACCTTTTGAAGTTCTTACTCACCTTGCACGTCACCGTGATCAAATCGTGTCTAAAGAGCAACTTTTAGATGCTATCTGGGAAGAGCCGGAACTTGTAACTCCAAATGTAATTGAAGTTGCGATCAATCAAATCCGTCAAAAGATGGATAAACCTTTAAGTATTACTACGATAGAAACTGTTCGCCGCCGCGGATACCGTTTCTGTTTTCCAAAAGAAGTAAGCTAAATAATGGTATAATCTCCTAAAAATCTTAGGGGATTATCGCACATGTCACGACAACAGAGTATAAGAAAGAACTTCTTAGTTCAACTGTTAATCTCCTCTGCTTCACTCATTTTAATATTTTCCTCACTATTATACTTTTATATCGAAAAATCTATCTATGATGAAAAAAGAGACGAACTTATCCATTATGCACAGAACATCTCTAACTACAAAGCAGTGTATGATTTTGGTGAACTTCCCGACAACTTTTTATCTTTAAATATTGAAGTTATATCTCTTATCTCTCCGACCGATCAGATAGATGTTTATGAAAAAACTTCAGGCGATAAGACCTTTTTAACACTAATCTACCCTTTTGATACAAAACAAAATGTTTATCTCAAGCTTGTCAAAGATGTATCACCGACAAAAAAGCTTCTTAAAAAGATTGTCAACTATATCTTCATAATCAATATAGCGGGCTTTTTACTTGTAATCTTATATGCTATCGCGCTTTCAAAAATGTTGGCTTCTCCTATTAAAAAATTGAGTCAAGATCTTGCAAATATGAATGAACACCTTATGAAGCCTATTCAAATGGATGAAATTCCACAAGAGTTTGCACCATTAGCAGGTACGATCAACCATCTTATTGCAAGGATTCAAAACTTTGTAAAGTACCAAAAAGAGCTCTTTATCGGAACTGCTCATGAATTAAAAACTCCCCTTGCAGTTATCAAGCTCAAAAACCAGGTAACGTTAATTAAAAAACGCTCTGCCGAGGAGTATATAGAGGCTATTAATACTACCAATAAAACGATTGATGAGATGAATGTGATTGTATCAAATATCTTAAATATCGGTCGTCAGGAGGGTGCACAGCTTGATCAGCCTCAAGAAGTAGATGTGATTGAGCTTCTCAAACAAAAGGCAAACGATTTTCAACTTTTAGCCGAGAATGAGGGGAAAACTTTAGAGATCAGTTTTGCTCCTGATGTATTTATGGCGACAATTCAAGTGGGACTGCTCAACCAGATCGTTCAAAACTTTTTACAAAATGCTTTAAAGTTCACGCCACAAGAGAAAAAAGTTACGTTGAGAAGCTCTCAAGATGATTTTGGACTCTTAATCGAAGTTATCGATGAAGGGTGTGGAATTGATGAGAGTGTCGACCTTTTTGCGCCGTTTAAAAGACAGGGAAATAAAAGTGGTGTAGGTCTTGGTCTCTTTTTAGCAAAAAGCGCTGCTGATGCTTTAGGAGCTAAGATAAAACTGGAAAATAGAGATGATGGTATTGACGGAACAAAAGCTACATTACAACTCAATTCTCAATTATCTTGTATAATTCCTCAAAAATAGATCGCTTTCAAATTTACTAAAGGTTTATTTTGTTATAAATCGGACACGTAAAACAAACTAATATACTATAAGGTTTTTGAATATGGCATTATTAATTAATGATGAATGTATTGCATGTGATGCTTGTCGTGAAGAGTGTCCAACAATAGCTATAGAAGAAGGTGATCCTATATACTTTATAGACCCAGATAGATGTACTGAATGTGTTGGTGTATATGATGAACCAGCATGTATCTCTGTATGTCCTGTTGATTGTATCGTTCCGGATCCGGATAATGTTGAAACAATTGCTGAATTAAAATTCAAATATAAAAACTTAGACTTAGAAGAGTAGTCAATTTGGCAAAGCGCGTCTCAGTGATAGATATCGGTTCTAACTCGGTTAGAATGGTTATCTATGAAAAAACCTCACGCTTTGCGTTCCACCTGTTACACGAAGAGAAATCTAAAGTTAGAATATCGGAAAATGCATATAAGCATGATGGAGTGCTTCAAGAGACTCCTATGCAAAGAACATTTGATGCACTTGAAAACTTTTTAAGGATCTCAGATTCTTTTAAAACAAAGAAAGTGTTATGTGTAGCTACTTCTGCACTTCGTGATGCTCCCAATAAACAAGAATTCATTCAAAAAGTAAGAACAAAACTAAAACTCAATATTAAAATAATCTCAGGTGAAAAAGAAGCTTATTTCGGTGCAATCGCATGCGCAAATCTTTTACCCCAGCAACATAATGCCATGAGTATAGATATTGGTGGTGGTTCTACAGAGATTGCTTTTATAGATGCACACAATGTCTCTCATACCCAATCGTTAAAACTTGGAACTGTACGCCTTAAAGAGTTGTTTTTTGATACTAACGATATAGATGGTGCAAAAGAATTTATACAAGCAGAGCTTGATAAAATTCCAACAAAAGAGATATCTAGTTTAGTTGGTATCGGTGGAACATTTAGAGCAATCTCTTCAGCTATTCAAAAATCAAAAGAGTATCCGCTTAATAAACTCCATGCATTTGCATATGAACAACCCATCTTTGTAGAGTATATCAATAAGATTTTGGATGCAGATGAGATAGAACTCGGTGAACTCTTTATTAAGTCAAACAGATTTGATGTAATAAAACCTGGTGCACTTATCTTAAAAATGCTTCTAGAAAAGTTTGCTATTACAGACATCATCACTAGTGGTGTAGGTGTAAGAGAAGGTGTTTACTTATCCGATCTGCTTCGTTCATCTAAACATCAATTTCCTGCGAACTATAACACTTCTGTAAGATATATACTCGATGCACACTTAAGCGATAAAGAGTTTTCAAACAATCTTACTAAGGTTTCAAAACAGCTCTTTGATCTTACACATACGTTTTTCAATATAGACAAAGTATATCGAGAAAGACTCTCAATTGCAGCAAAGTTATATCCTACGGGAAGTAGTATCCATTTTTATTCACAAAATAAACATAGTTATTACATTGCCCAAACAGCATTGGAATACGGCTTTACACATCAGGATATTACCCTTATCTCAACACTGATGAAATATGCGAGAAATAAACTCCCTGCAAAATCTCATCTTGAAAAATATCAAGAGCTTTTACCTAATGAAACAACTGTAAATGCATTAAGCTTTCTTCTGTCTATGAGTATTATTCTTCTCAGTCACAGACCTAGGAACATAGACTTTGAGCTTGCATTTAATGATGGTGTATTGGAAGTAAAAAGCAGTAGTAATCTATATCTAGTAAAAGATAGTGTAGAGAAACTACAATGTTTAAAAGATTTTAGAGTTATTTTTAACTCTTAAAATCTTTGTCCCATCGTAAATTCAAATGTTTGTGTTTTATCACCGTCTTGCGGATTGATCGCTTTTGCGAACATTAACTGAATCGGTCCAACCGGGCTAAACCACTCAATACCTGCACCGTAACCTGCACGAGAGATATCATTATTTAAAAGTGAAGCATCTGTCACACTTTCACCAATGAATCCCCAGTCAAGATACGTTACAAGACGCATTTTTGCTTTTGGCACAAGTGGAAAACTCACCTCTAAAGAGTTTGAAAATGTTTGTGTACCACCTATTCTTCTAATTCCGTCAGTTGCAGCAGCATCCGCTACCGTTGGTGAAAGAGAGTAAGATTCATACCCTCTAACACTACCGATACCACCCATATAAAATTTCTCAGCTAATGGTACATATCCGTTGTCTAAGATATTATAAAATCTTGCCTTGTATCTAAGGATGGCATCAAAGCCTACAAACTCGTCTAAACCTTTATATGCCGAAAAATTCGTTCTAGATTTTAAGTAGTTTGCATCTGAACCTATACCTGCTTTCTCGAAACTTTGTGAAAGTTCAAATCCTGTTCTAGGAAGATAGTAATCATCCGTATTATCCCATTTTACACTTACCGTTACACCCGATTTAGCATACTCTTCAAAATAGTAACTAGGGTATTGAGATGTGTTAAAGTCAGATGAAAACGTATATGAGTTTTTAGAGTATCCATATCCTAAGTATCCACTGATATATCTAGAAAATCTATGTCCAATACCTACAGAAGCTCCATCAGTTGTTACAGAGTAATCATTGTAATCATATGAAGAGTGAAAAACTGAAAAGTTACCTGAAAAGTCGCTATCGTTAAGTCTAGGATTTGAGATGTTAAACGAAATATTTTTATTTGTTTGTGATTTTTCGGCTTTTACACCAACATTGATACCGCTTCCCCAAATATTTCTGTCACTTACACCGATACTTACAAGAAGTCCACCGTATGAACCATATCCACCACCAACTTGAATGTTACCTGTCGGAGCCTCTTTTACTTTTACAACAAGGTCCATAGTTTCATTATCTACTCTTTTTTCTTCGATCGTATTGCTATCAAAGTATCCAAGTCTTCCTATAGAGTTTCTTGAGTCTTTTAAATCTGTTAAAGAGTACATATCTCCAGGTCCGAGATAAAGTTCACGACGGATGATACGATCAAGTGTTCTTGAGTTCCCGGAGATCGTTACGTTTCTGATTTTTACTTTTTCACCCGGATTGATCTTAAATACAACCTCAACAGTTTTATCTTCTTTATTTTTTCTAAGATCCGGAACAACTTGTACAAATGCGTATGATTGGTCAGCAATAAGTGTTTTTATCTTCTCTGCATCTTCTCTAAACGTTTTAATGTTAAACACTTCATCAGCTTTTAACTCTAACAGTTCTTCTATCTTCTCATCTTCAATTACATGTTTTACCTGATAGATTGAAACCTTTGAGATTGTATACTGTTCACCCTCAACAATCTGATAAGACATATCCGCTTTATAGCTGTCAAAGTTTACACGTACGAACGGTTCATCAACTTTTGAATCAAGGTAGCCGTGCTGCATATAATAGTCACGGATTCTAAGATTGTCATATTCTAAATCACGAAGAGACATTTTCCCATCGTTACGACCCCAGAACCAGCCCATAAATTGATGCTCTTTATTTGCGATAACTTCATCAAAGTCGTCACTGTCTAAACCGTATACACCACTGTAATTTAGACTGTCAATGATGATCTCTTCACCTTCATTGACTAAAAACGTAATTTTAATACTTCCGTTTTCCAGATATGTTGTTTCAACTTCTACAACAGAGTCAATTTTTCCCTCTTGTGCTATCGCCTCAACTATACGATTTTTAGCAGCTTCAATCTTTTTTTCATCATACAGTGTCCCTTTTTTAATCTGGATAACACCGTCTTTAAACTCATCATCGTTTTCTTTATAGCCTTTGAGTTCAACTTTTGAGATAATAGCTTTCTCTTTGAAATAATAATTTAACTCACCATCTTCAAACTCTGTCCACACATCGTTGAAGTATCCTTGATCAAAGAAAGTTTTTATCGACTTATCAACCATCTCAACATCTATCTCGTCACCCTTGTCAAAACCTAACATACGAAGTGCTACACTGTCAGATATATGCACCATACCATGAAACTTGATAGAGTTCACAATCTCAGCAGCTAAACTAGATGTAAAAACTAAAAATAAAACCGATAAAAATATTTTCATTAAAATTCCATACTTAAAATTGGAGTAGATTTTACCCCTTTTGAGGTTAACATTAGGTAAATTCTGTATAATTTGACAAAAAATAGAAAGATAAAGAATATAAATATGAATATTGCAATAATCGGCCTTGGTTTAATGGGTGGTTCTTTAGCTTTAAGCTTACAAAAGTTGGATTTTGTAGAGAGTGTTGTTGGTTACGATCATAATGAGAACCACCAGACTACAGCTTTAGAACTTAATTTAGTACATAAAATAGTTTCATTTGAGCAGGTAAAAAAAGCAGACGTGATTTTTTTAGCTATTCCGGTAAACGGTGTTATAGCTGCTCTTGAAAATCTTAAAGATGTGAGTGAGACAACAACTATTATCGATCTTGGAAGTACAAAAGAGAAGATTGTAGCTTCGGTACCTAAAGAGATACGCAAAAACTTTGTAGCTGCACACCCAATGACAGGGACTGAAAATTTTGGTCCGCAAGCTGCCATTGAAGGTCTTTATGAAGATAAAGTTGTAGTACTGTGTAATCTTGAAGATAGCGGTGAGCTTCAATGTACAAAAACGAAGCAGATCTTTAAAGCACTCAATATGAAAAAGATCTTCATGAAAGCACATGAGCATGACCGCCACGCCGCTTTTATCTCGCATATGCCGCACGCTATCTCTTACTCATTGGCAAATACGGTAATGAAACAAGAAAATAAACACAATATTTTAGCACTTGCAGCGGGTGGTTTTCGGTCTATGAGCCGTTTGGCAAAAAGTTCCCCAAATATGTGGGAAGATATTTTTAGACAAAACAAAGCAAATATTTTAGAGGCAATAGAACTTTTTGAAAATGAACTCTCAAATATGAAAACAGCTATCGAAAATGATGAGTGGGATGCTGTACATAAAGGGATGTCGGATGGAAACAAACTATACGATATCTTTAAGTGATACCGTATTTTTTTATAATCTCTTTTAGTTTTGTCTTATCAACCTGCTCTTTCTCAGAAGAGTAAAGGTTTTTCTCCAAGATCTCTACGATTTTTCTTACATCCCCGTCAATATCTTTATACGGTAACAGTTTTACAAGAAGTAGTTTTTCATCTTTTAAAGAGAGCTTTTGTTTCTCATTTTTTGAAAACTTTCTCCCTTTTAAGAGCATCACTACTATACCGATTAAAATACCGAAAATAAATGCTAAAAGTACAGAGAGATAATCTGTTTTTGCTGTAACTTCACTTTGTGTAGCAAATGGTTTTTCCTCTACTTCTTGCTCTTTTTTTATGTTCAGCGGCTGCTGTGTTTTTTGTGTAGAACCGTGAACTTTAATATCTATAGGCCGTGTCTGTATAGTTTTGAGCTGTTTTGTTTTTGTATCGAAAAATGTAACTTCAAAAGGTTTGATCGTAAAGTCATGATCTCCCACAAAAACAAGTTTTTGCGTCAAACTGTTTCCGTTTAGTTCACTCTTTTCATCAAAAACATTCACACCGTCTATATGGGGTTTAAAACTCTCAATATCTTCTAAATTTCCGCTGCCTTGCACTTTTACAACTACATTAACGGCCTCATTTGGATTGACACTTATTTTATCTACACTTGTAGCAATAGTAAAGTCCCCTATTAATTTCGCATCATGGGGCAGCGGTTTCACATCTAAAGTGATCTCATTGGAAAAATAGCTCTTCCATTGTACCTGAGGCATAAACGTCGGACTCCACCCTTGCGAGTTTACCCTTGATGCCACCCGTAGTTGTGCCGCTGAAATCGTAACATTTCCCTCCCGTTGAGGAGTGAGTACATACTCCACTTTTGTCAGCACATACTCTCCGTCCTCACTTCTGCTCGGTTTAGATTCACTTTTTTTCCATAAACCTTTAAAGTCTGATGGTAAAAATTTACTGTCTACCACAGAAGCACTTTGCTTTTGTTTGAGAAGCAACGTTAATGTAATACTCTCCCCAACATAAGGATCTGTTTTAGAAACATCATATTCTAAAAGAAAATCCCTTCCCGCTTGTGCACTCTGCTTTTTAACCTCCAGCTTTACGCTGTTTGATTTTACTACCTTTCCGTCAAGCTCCACCTCAACAGGATCAATTGTACAACTTTTTTGTGCTATAAACTGATATACGTATGTATATGTCTTTTTATAATCGGTTCCAATCATTTCAATATTTGTACGTGAACCGCTTGAGATAATATTGTGTCCGCAAAGTTGATAGATAGATGGTTGCACAGCGTCAGAAGCGTCTACTTTTAAGGAATAGGTCACCATATCACCGAGAGTTACTACTTTCGGAGAGATGCTGGCACTCACACCTCCGTATAAACTGCTTACTAAAAATAAAAATAATATAGAGATTTTACCAAGGCTTTTCATCTTCACTCCTTTGGATTTTTTGGTCTTGATTGAGTTGGTATAGAAATGTTTTTTGTTTATGGTTTAAGGCTTTGAGCCATTTTTTCTCTTCAGCATCACTCATAGTATCTTGCTTATGGGCTTGAGCAGCACTGGAGTTTTGAGGATCTAACTTCTCCTCTTTATTCTCCTGTTTTTGTTGCTCTGACTCTTTTTGTTTCTCTTGTTCATTCTCTTTTTTGTTCTCTTCCTGCTTTTTTTGCTCAGATTTTTGTTTTTCATCTTGCTTTTTGTTTTGCTGCTTCTCTTTACTATCACCCTGATTTTGTTGCTGATCGTTTTGCTCTTTCTTCTGCTCGTCGTTATTTTTTTTCTGATCTTTTTGATCTTTGTTTTGTTGTTTTTGATCTTGATTCTTTTTATTTTCCTGTTGTTGTTTTCTCTTCTTTAGAGCTTTTTCAACCGCTTCAAGATTTTCACGAATATCTTTATCATCTTTTAGTTTTAATGATTTTTTATAGGCATCTATTGCACTTTGTAAACTTTTTTCATCACCCATTTTTGCATAAGAGTTCCCGATATTTCCGTATTTGTTTGCTTCTGAATCATCATCTATAAAGTGTGCTTTTGTATAGTGTTCAATCGCTTTTTTATACTCTTTTTGTCTATATAGGGCATTTGCACTGTTATAGTAACTTGCATCGTCTTTATGGGTTGTTGCATAGTTTTTGTAAAGCTCTTGTGCTTTTTTGTACTCTTTGTTTTCATAGGCACTTTTTGCATTGTCCAGGTCAACAAAATCCAATACACCCGCTTTGAGGTTTGTACCTCCAAATAGTGCTAGGGCTAATAAGATAGTTGCAGGTACTTCAACATGTTGGCGTTTACTCATTGATGATGTTGCAATCAGAAAAATTATCATTGCCAAACCTAACGGATAGTAAAAGAGTGGAATATACTTCTCAATCTTTTTCGATTTTAACTCTTTTTGCTTCGCGATCGATTCGATCTCGCTTATCATCTTTTTAATATCCTGATCGGAGTTCACACTCTGGATATACACACCGCCTGTATTAACAGCCAGTTCGGAGATATTTTCATTTAGTTTTGAGATCACTATATCACCGTTTTGTTTGATAAACTCACCGTTTTTCTCTCTGATCGGAGCACCTTGAGGAGTTGCTACACCAATTACAAAGAGAACAATATTGTTCTCTTTAGCAAATGCTATCTCCTCTGAGAACTCCTCTTTATCACCCCCGTCACTTAAAACCAGAAGGTACTTTTGCTTATCACTCTCTATATTATTTTTGACAACTTCAAGCATTGAGAGAAGACTTGTTCCCTTCTCTGTTATTGAATCGGTATCGAGCTTATCGAGTAAAAAAGAGACCGCACTGTGATCGAAACTAAGAGGAGAGACAAGGTAAGAGTTTTTCGCATACGCGATCACACTTACACGCTCATTGGGTGCCATTTTTAACAACTCCAAAGCTTTGTGTTTTGCAAGTTTCAACCTGTTTGGATAAAGATCTTCTGCAAGCATCGAATCAGATATATCTAAAGCCAAAATAATATCTGCACTTTTAGCCTGAATCTCTATTTCCCCCTCTTTGATCACAGGAGATGCCAATGCAATTACCATCAAAACCGCCATTAAAAAAAAGAGTGCATTTCGGGCTCTTAGTGTCAATGTATTTGCACTCACACGCAGTTTTTGCATCACGGGCTCAGAGAAGAAAGTTGCCTGTGACTCCTTTTGTGTCAGTAAAAGAACAAAGAGTATAAATACAGGCGGAAGCATATAGTATAAAAACTCCGGATGTAAAAAGCTCATCACATACCTCCCCGTTTATTTCTCAAATAGACATAAAACATTAACGATAAAAGGGCCACGAAAAGAGGATAAAAATAGTAGTACTGTTTATAGGTAAAAGTCTCATTCTTGATCTCCGATTTCTCTAGCTTATCGATCTTCTCATAGATCTCTTTAAGCTGTGAAGCGTTTGAAGCGCCGTATGCTACACCACCCGTATCTTGCGCTATTTTAGATAGTACCGCGCGGTTATATTCATTGGGTGCACCCACTCCGATCGGATATACTTTAATCCCCTCTTTTTTAGCCATATCAAGGGCAACATCAAGGGGAATCTTATCAACCCCTGCCGTTGAATACCCGTCTGTTAAAAGAATTGCTATTTTTGTTTTAGAATCACTCTCTTTTAAGAGGTGAACACCTTGTGCCAGTCCCTCATAAAGTGCCGTGTATTTTCCTGCGATCCCTTCATGAAGCTGCATAACCAGTGAAGAGAGAATGTTTTTATCGTAAGTAAGCGGTGAAGCGATAAAAGAGTACTGCCCAAAGACAACAAGCCCCATATTATCGTTCTCCCTTTTTTGGATAAAGTCGCTTACTATATTTTTGACAATATCAAAACGACTTGATCCCGGGTTTAACATATCAAATCCGCGCTGAGCCATAGATTCCGATGCATCTAAAATAAGTGCTATCTCGTACCCCTGCTTAGGTTTTAACTCATAGGGCTCGTCTTTTACCGGTGACATCAAAGCCAACACCATCATAACGATGCCAAGCCATTTGAGTAAAAACAGAAGTTTTGAGCTAGCTATAGAGTTTTTTATAAACTGTGTGGAGTGGGGAAAATAGATAGAGGGTAATCTCATTTTACACAGCGTCTCACACGCTATGTAAAAAAAGATCACAAATGCGATCTTAGGGAACTCAAAATAGATGCCATCAAACATCTAACATCCCCTTATATACATCGATCTGTCGTAATGTTTCACCATCGAAAGGTTCAACACTTTTTTTATACTTATACGGTTCCAACTTCTCCACCATAAGCTCATAATGTTTAAGATGTCTTGGTGTGTCATCTTTAAACGTTGCACCATAGAGTGTGAGATCATACGCCGCTTGTTTTGTCTGTTCAAAATCCAACGCTTCTAGGATCGTAAAGTGTTCTTTTCTTTTGTTGTACTTTTTTCTGTCTCGTAGATATCTATAAAGAAGATACAGCATCCCTATAAGAATAATAGATGTGATCGTAACGATTGCAATAAAGTAATATAAAGAGTACTCTTGCACTTCAATCAGGGGTTTTATATCGTGGAGCGGTATATCGTAAGTATTGTCTAGTTTATCCATCACTATCTCCCCTCAAAAACACGTCTGAGTGCTACACCCACACTGTCATCTGTATAGATCTTTGTAAAACGAATCTGTTGTTTTCTCAGTGCTTCATACAGCTTTCTGTCGTGAGCATGCACTCTTTTTGCATACTCATTTACACTTGCTTTATTAAAGTCACCCTCAAGCACCGCTCCGCTTTCTGGATCCACCAAAGAGGCAAATCCCATTTCAGGCGGTTTCTCCTCTAAATGATCACGTACAATAACTGCTACCACTTCATGTTTTTTAGCTAGAACTCGAAAATCGGGAATCTCAAAAAAATCTCCGATCACAATAATCAAAGATTTTCTTTTTATCCGTTTAAATAGGGTCTGGGCAAGATTATCATAATCCGCTTTTTGATTTAAAGGGTCAAACTCCAAGATCTCTTCAACTGCACGATGCACCTGAAACACTTTTTTACTCGGTTTAAGATGGGAGATTAATCTATCGCTAAAGTTATAGTTGGTTAAGAGATCGCCGTTTTTAATTACAGAGAAACTCAGCAGTGCTACAAGTTCTGCGATCACATCTTGTTTAAAGCGTTTTGAACCGAAATGGATACTTCCGTTGAGCATCGTTGCAACGACAACATTAAGTTCCCTCTCTTCGCGAAAGATCTTGATATAAGGACGCTGCATCTTAGCAGTGATATTCCAGTCTATATGACGAATATCATCTCCGGCCATATACTCTCGCAGCTCTATAAAGTCATACCCCTCCCCTTGAAAGATAGAGGGATTGTTTCCAACCATCTCCGAAAACACTTGACGACGAGCTTTTACTAAGATCTTTTGTAGTTTAGACAACGTATGACCCCTTATGGAATAGGAACTATCTCAAGAACTTTTTGGATAATTTCATCCGTTGTTACACCGTCAGCTTCCGCTTCATATGTTAAAACAATACGGTGTCTCATCAACTCTTTTACGATGTAAGCAACATCTACAGGTGTTACGTAATCTTTTCCGCGCATAAATGCCATCGCTTTTACAGCTTTGAACATATCGATACTAACCCTTGGAGATGCACCGAACTGGATAAAATCTTTAATCTCTTCAAGTCCATACTCTTCAGGATTTCTAGTAGCTGAGATAAGCTCGATCATATACTTCTCAACCTCTTCATCCACATGGATATTTTTGATAGCTTGTTTAATTTCTGCAATCTCGTCTTTATTTAAAACCGCTTCGATAGTCTCAAAGTTTCCGGCTGATATACGTCTAGCTATCTCTAACTCTTCCTCTTTTGTGTTGTATCCAACAATAAGTTTTAGCATAAATCTGTCTAACTGCGCTTCTGGAAGTTGGTAAACACCCTCCTGTTCAACAGGGTTTTGTGTAGCCATTACGAAAAACGGCAGATCGAGTTTAAAAGATGTATCGCCAATCGTCACCTGCTTTTCCTGCATCACTTCAAGTAGAGCCGACTGTACTTTTGCAGGTGCACGGTTGATCTCATCTGCAAGTAAAAGGTTTGTAAAGATTGGACCTTTTTTAATTTTAAACTGATTGTTTTGAGGATCATATATCTCAGCGCCTAAAATATCTGACGGTAATAGATCGGGGGTAAACTGTGCACGTTTAAAGTCTAAACCTAAAGCTTTTGACAGTGCATTTACGGTTGTTGTCTTTGCAAGACCGGGAACACCTTCTATTAGGATATGCCCTTCACATAAAAGTGCTATTAAAAGAGAGTCGATCATTTTCTCTTGACCCACTACAACTTTTGCAACCTCTTTTTTAACTTCTTCAATCTTACTTATCATACTTACCCTACCTAATTTATATAAAGTACTGTAAGTATAATCGTTTGAGGTAAATAATTTCTAAATATTGATATTTAATACTTTATCAATTCCATCTTTTTGAATTTTATCATTCAATTGTCTTACTAAATCCTGAATTGCAACATCATATCCCTGTGAAGACTGTCCCACTAAATGAAAGACATTTGATGCAACATTTGCACCTTTATAGTTGCTTGTTACAATACGAAGTTCTGCCCTAGCTAAAGTAAATCCATAAGCATTTGCCTTCGTTACTGAAGTATTTATAGCAATTTTATAGTGCATCTTTGAACTTGCGGTATTCACTTTAAAATTTCTTTTACTTAGTGCTTTTGCTATTGGTGCTTTTAAGTTTGCTATATTTGATACTACCGAAAAACTAATATTTGACTGATAATATCTGTATTTTTTATTTACGCTATTGAGTGTTTGTAAATAAACTTCCGAATTAAAACGGTTATCTAACTCTTTCATCACAACTAAAGTATGTGGTAAATTTTCTAACTCTTTTTGTAGTTTTTTGTAAAACAGATACTTTCCAAGAGCATCATCACCCAAGTTTTTTTCATTTGCCTTAGCGAGTGCAATCGTTTGATCTATCTCATGTTTTAAACTTCCAAATAGTTTTTGCTTATCTGATTTAATTAAAACTGCATATTTTCTAAAACCTAAACTTTTTGCCTGAATCACTTCATAGTTACTGATTCTTATCTTTTTTACATCTGAAGATATATCGGATTTGTAAACACCCTCATGAGAGTTAACACTCCCCTCTCTTACTGTTGTTTTTGCATTATAGCTTGAAGAGATCGAAATGCTTAAAGTTGAAGCCATATAGTTTAAAGCATTTGCTATCGCTTCTTCTTTATTTTTCCCTTCACCTATCGCATATAGTGTTGCGCTGTTTGAAAGAGGTGGGTTTTGATACCATCCCGGGAGCTCTTGTTTTATGAGGACCTGAGGCTCTTTTGTTGCACCACATCCGCTAAGGAGAAAAATTAAAATTAAAGGAAGGAAATAGAGGATTCTCATCTGTTTATTTGCTCCATTGAACGTTGACGTTTTTCTATTAAAGTATCTATTCTGACAATTGCCGTGTTGATCTCTTTAATAGGCTCAATCATCAAGTTATCCGCATAACCGTAATACTCTTTTGCCTCTTTGTATTTTCCTTGTGCTTCTTTTATAACGCCTAAGTTATAAAAAGGGACATAACTTTTTTGATTTGTCGAGTCTATAAGCTGTGTTAAAAGCTGTTCCGCTTTATCATATCTTCCTTGCTCGATATACTCTAAAGAGACCTCTAAAAGTTTTTCATCTCTATCACTGTATTCTATATCAGGCTCCTCTAACAATACCACGTTAAAACGTCTATAATGAGGGGTTAATTTATATGTAAATGCATCAGCTATAGAATTTGCCAACGATTGTCCGGACATCCCTCTTGACGGCAATACTTTCGAGTCATCACTACAGTGTTTGTTTGTCATCGATCTAGTTAACGTATCTGCATAGATGATATCCCCTTTTGCAACATCAATAATTCTCATATCGGCAGAAAGACTTGATACCCTTTTTGTACAACGTACATTGTAATAAACAAGCTCTTTACACTTTAGATCTGCACATTTCACACGTTTTTCATAAAAACTACTATCTTGAAGTGTCGGAGTGCTCACTCTACCCGATATAATTGCCTGGGCTCCAATAATATTTCCAACTTTTACTGCATCCTTTGGATCTACCAAGCCGCTGTTTTGCAGTTTTTGTTCACTAATAATATCGTTAAAATCTTTTCTGCTGACTATAGTAAAATATTTTTTTCTATCAAGTCTAAAACCCGCTAGTTTTGCTTCAACTTTGTCAGAAAGGCCTACTCTATCGTTTTGAAAATATGTTACTGTCACTTTTTTTGTTTGTGAAATTCTATCAACCTCTGCAGGCTCTAATGCAGAGATACCAACTTTTTGTGCACACCCACTAAAAAATATCGCTAATATCGCAACACCCCATAACGTTTTTTTCATCAAGTCCCCTTTGTTGAATCATTTTAGTTAAAAAAAGTTTAACCACATATTAATTTTTTCACTTTTGAAATATCTTTGAATTCATTTTTCTCTATCTTCTCAATTATCTCTTTATATCTTTTTTCATCTTCTAAAACTAAAACCACACTGAGCTCTTTTAAACTTTTTAATTTCGATATTTTTGCACATAAACCGAGTTCTTTCTTCCCTGCTTCTTTGTCTCGTTTAAACTTAATCTTAGCTACTAAAAAGCCGGCTATAAATGTCAAAAAATAATATAGATACTCTTTTTTTAATTCTATCTTGTTCTCTTTTGGTGTATCTAAAAGTTCCTCTTTTTGAAAACTACTTTTTTTAACATCGATTTGTGTCTCTTGGATCTGAAGTGTTTTTAATGCAGCTGATTTAAGATCGTAATAGTGCAGTTGTTTCATAGGGATAGAAAATCCTTTCTCACCTACAAAAGCAAACTTTTGACTCCAAGTGCCTTCGTAACCGTTTTTAGTCAATTTTACGTTTAACTCCGGTTCCTCTTGAAATATTTTTACACCTTTGATCTCAAAACTAAAAGGTTGCAGTTTTTCAAAATTCCCTTCTCCGCTGATAAGAATCTCAAGATGGTAAGGTTCAAACTGACTCACTTTTGGTTCATCTTGGTTTACTTTTAAAGAAAAATTCCCTACAAGAGCTTGGTTTACATCCTTGACATCCAATACAATAGGCTCAAGCGGTAGTGTTTTGATCGAATACTCTTCATATACAGCATTATCACGCCCTAAAACTGTATTTTCGATCGAATCCTTATTTGTCTTTTTCATTCTGGCTTCAAGATTCAAAGAAAACTTTCCACCTTTTTTTACATATAATACAAATTCAAAACTGTTTACCCTATGATTCTCAACAATATTCTCTGTCTCACTTAAAAGTTTGACTGTGTAGTTCTCATTATCTGTTACAGGATTAAACTCGATCACATACAACTCTGATTTATCACTAAATACACACTCATATTTAAAATAAACCGCTTCATTAGTTACAACATCTTTTTTATCCAGTTCCAAGTTCCATGTGTATGTACTTGCTTTTAAAGCAGCACTCAACAGAAAAAACAGTATAAGTACTCTACCAAGGTTTTTTTTCACTAACACCCCTTTTATTAATCAATTCATATTGCGTTGAACTCAGCTTAGATTTTGAACCGCCTAGGTCCATCTTTGCAAGTGAAGATTTTATCTTCTTCCCTCCATCACCTGCACCGCTCGAAGAGCTCTCTATCTTCATGTTTGAGCCCCCTCCGCTTTTAGCACTTTGCGAATTTTTTCTTTCGCTTGCAAGCTCTTTATTTTTCTTCGATTTTTGCATCCCTGTACTCATCTCAGTATTATCAGCTGCACCTTTTATATGCTGCAGGTTTTCATCCGCTTCTTTTGAATACATAAGAGTTAAAGACTTCAAGTATTCCACCCTTGCCTTTGTAAACTGCTTTAAACGGACAAAACAATTTCCTTTATTGTAGTACACAATCGCTTTTATCTTGGGACTGCTTGATTGAACAAGAGAAAAGTCACCTATTGCATCTTCATATTTCCCCTCTTGATAGTTGCTCACGCCCCTTTCAAAAGCCAGGTAATTTTCATTCTTTACAAAATCCAAAGCACTCGCTTGCATCTCTATACCAAAAAGTAAAAAGAGTGGAAGCAGATACTTTTTAAGTGTCGTAGTCGCTACTAAAAACAAGATCAAAGCAATTGCAACAAAATAGTAATACAATTCTTTGTTTTGAACGATCGTATTCTCCTGCATAAAGTTTTCATCTCGCTGCGCACTTAAAGCATCTTCAATAGAAGAGAGCTCTTTTGTATAAATACCACCCGTGGCACTGCTTAAACTCTCTATGGCACTATTTTCACGGCTTACTACAATATCTCCGTTTTCATCTTGGAGTAATGAGCCATCTTTTGTTTTTAGCGTACCTCCAAAACTTGTAGCACTCATAAATATGTTTACTATCAAATTATTCTCTTTGGCAAAAACGATCTCTTTTGAAAACTCTTTTTGATCACCTCCGTCACTAAAAAGAACGACACTCACTTTTTTCGCACTTGAGATCTTTCTTGCAAGTTCTAATGCAGGTAATACGGAACTCCCTTTTGTCAGGATCATATTTTGATCAAGTGAGCTAAACAGATGCAAAAGCAACTCGCTGTCTTGTGTCAGCGGGGAGAGGATAATCGCATTTGTAGTAAAACCTACTACACCAAAACGGCTCTTATGCTCATTCTTGACTAACTTTTCTAATTGTTGCTTTGCAAACTCCAGACGAGTCGGTTTGATATCATCTGATTGCATCGAGTATGAGAGGTCAATTCCCAAAACCACATCACTGAGTAACTCCTCGGATTTAATAGGTTTTTCTTCTATCACAGGTCTTGCAAGTGCTATAACAAGTAAAATGAAACTCACTACATATGCCAGCATTCTAAAACTTGAAAACTTTAAATCGTTTTTCACTAAGGCTACTACCAGAAACAACATCAGCCAAAAATATTCAGGACTTAAAAAATTCATCGTTTACTCTCCCGAAAGATCAAGTATAGAAGTAAAGCGATTGCTATCAATAAAACACTTTGATAAAGATAATCTTTTACTTTATACTGGCTTGATTTGATTTTTGAAGATTCTAAACTGTCTATCTCTTCATATATACTCTGCAATTCCGTAGCATTTTTAGCAGAGAAAAACTCCCCTCCACTTTTTTGTGCTATATGTTTCATTAAAGCGGAATCAGCCTCCCCTATCGCTATAGTGTATATCTTTATATTTTGCTCAACTGCAAGCGCTACACCCTCTTTTGGTGAAACTCTTCCGCTATTGTGTTCCCCGTCACTTAAAAGGATGATAACCTTGCTTTTTGCTTTTGAATGTTTAAAGGCTCGAACACTCATTGCAATCGCTTCCCCTATTGCGGTATTTTGTCCGGCCATCCCTTGTGTGAGATACTCTAACATCTCCACTACGACATTTTTCTCGTAAGTGATCGGGGAGGCGATAAAAGCGAAATCTCCATAAAGGACTACACCGACATTATCATTCACTCGTTTTTTGATAAACTCTTTAGCTAGATATTTACTCAGATCAAATCTACTGACATGTAAAGAGTCTTTAAATGCTTGTTCAAATGCTTCATCATCTTTTAAAAAGCCGCTTGCATTCATTGAACCGCTTCCATCAAGTGCTAAAACTATATCTTTACCAAACCTATTGTTTGGATTTGTTTTATCTACCTTGATGGGTGATGTTAATGTTATCAGTAATAGTACAAAGATAAGTACCTTTAAAAAAGACTCAATTTTAAAAAATCTTCTTCCTGACCTTAAAAGATGCAGATGTACAAAATATCTTTGTTTTATATGCTCTTTACATCTATATAGACACCATAAGATTGGCAACAATAAAAATATTAAATATGGGTATTCAAAATCATAGTAATTCATTAATGCTATTTTAGCGAAAACAACCTTTTTTAAAAAAATTAATATTTTTTTCTAAAAACCCTTGACATATAATTTCTTTTTGTCTATAATTCCAGCCTCTTAAATGAGAGAAACAAATGTCTCGTTAGCTCAGCTGGTAGAGCACGTCACTTTTAATGATGTGGCCGATGGTTCGAATCCATCACGGGACACCATTTACTACTATTGTTGGCCCCATCGTCTAGCGGTTAGGATCCATGGTTTTCATCCATGTTACCGGAGTTCGAGTCTCCGTGGGGTCACCATCTTTTTTATTAAAAACAATCAATTAAATTCTTTTGAAAACACAAACAAAACATCATGAATTTTTCACTAATATTTTAACTATTTTAAATCATAATCTATCGGTATTGTTAACGTCAATTCCTCATCAGGTTTTGGTAGTTTTTTATCTAAGTTTTCTATCGTTTCTCTAGCTGCACGTGAGAGTATCTCATAATCACTGTTTAGTACTTCAATATTTGAGATATCTCCATTTGTAGAGAGTGTAAACTTTATCTTCACTATCCCTTCCAATCCTTGTTTTCTAGCACGTCTTGGATAGTATAGATTTTCTTTCAACAAAGAAACTATTTCTTCGAGATGCAAAGAGATATAGTCATCCTCTTTATTTGTTACTTTTTTCTCCACGACAACCTCTGTTGCACAATGGGTGTCTGGAAGCTCTTCTTGGACACTCTGAGAGGCCTGTGTGGCATTTTTATCTGCTTGAACTACTTCTGGAGTGCTTTGTAGCTTTTCTGCCGTTTTAGCCTCTTCTATCCTCTTTGGTTCTTGTGTTTGAACAACAACCGTTTCTTCTCTCTTTGGCTCTATTTTCTTAACAACTTTTTTTTCTTCTTTAGGCACTGTTTTTTGAACTAGTTCTTTCTTTTCGAGAGGCTTTTGAGTTTGTTTATTTGTTTCTACAGTATTAAGATTGATTTTGGTTGTACAACAGGCACAAAGATGTTCTGCTTGTCGGGATTGCAAGATAGTTTTATATGAGACAAATATTACCACTGCCAATACTGTATGTATCAACAGTGATATGAGAAAAGATTTAGAATATCGCAAGAACTTTTAACTATATAGCGCGTTTAAATTCAGGGTATGCTTCCACACCCACCTCTTGAACATCAAGCCCTTCGATTTGTGCTTCATCTTCAGCACGGAATCTTATAACTTTGTTTATGATGTACAATACAACAAATGAAGTTACAAATACAAAAACTGCAACTACAGCCACACCTTTAAGTTGTGCCATAAACGATACATCTGCTGCAAAGATACCTACCGCTAAAGTCCCCCAGATACCATTTACTAAGTGAACCGAAAGCGCACCAACAGGATCATCGAGACGCAGCTTATCAAACATTGGAACTGCAAATACAACCAATGCACCACCGATAGCACCGATAAGTATAGGTGTATACATATCATAAAGATCAGGTCCTGCAGTGATAGCAACAAGCCCGCCTAGAGCACCGTTTAAGATCATTGTAATATCTAAGAGTCTATATCTAATATACATTAAAATTCCTGCAAGAAGAGCACCTGCTAAACCTGCAGTGTTTGTATTCATAATCGTTTTTGCAACGGCATCAGCATTTTCAACACTAGAGATTGAACCGACACTTCCGCCGTTAAATCCAAACCACCCGATCCATAGCAACAATGCACCAAGAACTACTAACGGAATATTAGATGCAGGGATAACTTTAATCTTACCGTCTTTATATCTTCCATGACGCGGTCCCATAATCATAATAGCAGCTAAAAGTGCCCAGCCGCCTGTAGAGTGAATAACTGTAGAACCTGCTAAGTCATACATCTCTATATCTAACATTGTACCCGCTAAGATATCTGCACCCCAACTGATATTTACAACAACAGGGTAGATAAGACCAGCCATAACAACCGTAAAAAACATTAAAGGTATTATGCGAACTCTCTCACTTACACCACCACTCATAATATTTACCGTTTTACCGACAAAAGCCATTTGAAATAAAAATGCTGCCCATATACTCATAGACGTGCTTTCCCACGATCCAAAAGCTACTGTATAACCTACCAATAGAAACATTAACGAAGCTACTGCATATATCATCGTATTTACCGTAAGTACGGAAGAAACATTTTTAGTACGAACAAGCCCAGCCTCTAGCATAGCAAACCCTGGAACCATGAAAATGATTAAAACCATTGAGAAAAGTGCGAAGAAAGTATCTAAAATATACTTTAGATCTAGTTCTGACATATATACCCTTTTTAAATAATTGGGTAAGTGTAACAAAAAGAAGATTTTTTTTTAATTAAATAATTTTTAACGGAGGGGTTTTTGCATATGCAAAATGCATATGCAGTGTAGAATTGTTCAAGACAACTAGATAGCTTCGTTATCCTCTTCACCTGTACGGATTCTGATAATTTTATCTACATCACTTACGAAGATTTTACCGTCACCGATTTTTCCAGTACGAGCAGCTTCTACAATTGTACTTACCGTTTGGTCAACCATCTCATCAGCTACAACCATATCCATTTTGATTTTCGGTAAGAAATCTACTACATACTCAGCACCACGGTAAAGTTCAGAGTGCCCTTTTTGACGACCGTAACCTTTTACTTCACTTACAGTCATACCAGTTACACCAATCTCTGCTAGTGCATCTTTCACATCTTCTAATTTAAATGGTTTGATAACCGCTTCTACTCTTTTCATATCTAAAAACTCCATTCATTTCTTCGAAGAGCTTTGTTAGCTCTTCTTTCGATTTTAAAATTGTAACCACTTTTATGGTTTAAATCAACTACTTTATATGTTTAATACTTTTTCGCCATGAACAGCTTCATCAAGACCAAGTTGTTCAGTTTCATCATCAACTCTACCACCACCAGTGATTGCAGCTGCGATATAGTAAACGAT
>NZ_JAUIRR010000008.1 GCF_030577135.1 Sulfurimonas sp. hsl 1-7
ACAGACGTTATGCAATTGATGCTACAAAGTTAGAAAATGAACTTGGCTGGAAAGCTGATGAGAACTTTGATACTGGTATAGTTTTAACTGTTGATTGGTATTTAGGAAAGTATAAAGGAGAAATATGAAAGTCTTATTACTAGCAGGTGGATTAGGAACAAGATTAGCTGAAGAAACAGATTTACGCCCTAAACCAATGGTAGAAATAGGCGGTAAACCTATTCTTTGGCATATTATGAAAATATACTCCCAATATGGTTTTAATGATTTTGTAGTTCTTCTTGGGTATAAAGGGTACTATATAAAAGAATACTTTGCAAACTATTTTCTTCATCAAAGTGATGTTACTATTGATATGAAAAATGGAAAAATGGAAGTTTTAAATAACTCTAGTGAACCATGGAAAGTCACTCTACTTGATACTGGTTTTGATAGTATGACAGGCGGTAGAGTAAAAAGAGCTCAGAATTTTATAGGAAATGAACCCTTTATGCTAACTTATGGTGACGGTGTAAGTGACATAAATATTGAAGAATTAGTAAAGTTTCATAAAGCACATGGCAAAGCTATGACAATGACATCTGCTCAACCTGACGGAAGATTTGGTGCATTAAATATTGATGAACACAATCAAGTCCATGAATTTAAAGAAAAACCAAAAGGTGATGGTAACTGGATCAATGCAGGTTTCTTTGTATGTGAACCAAAAGTGTTTGATTACATCACCGAGGGTGATAGTACAGTGTTTGAACAAGCACCTTTAATGAATTTAGCTAAAGATGGTGAAATTTTCACTTTCAAACATGAAGGTTTTTGGAAACCTATGGATACATTAAAAGACAAAAATGATTTAAATAATCTATGGGATAAAGATAAAGCACCGTGGAAAGTATGGTAATGGAAAATCTTTTTTCTGGAGTTTATAAAAATAAAACTGTATTAGTTACTGGTCATAGTGGATTTAAAGGTTCCTGGCTTGTCTACTGGCTTCATAAAATGGGTGCTAAAGTTATAGGTTATTCATTAGAAGCTCCAACTGCTCCAAATCATATAGAATTATTAAATCTTGATATTGTGTCTATTATAGGAGATATTAGAGATTTGAAAAAGCTCAATGAAACATTTGAAACTTATAAACCTGATATTATTTTTCATCTAGCAGCACAACCTTTAGTAAGGCTTTCATATGAAGATCCTATAGAAACATATGAAACAAATGTTATCGGTACTTTAAAAGTATTTGAAGCTTGTAGAACCAATAATGTAAAAGCAATAGTAAATATTACAAGTGATAAAGCTTATGAAAATAAAGAGTGGATATGGGGATATAGAGAAAATGATCCTATGGGTGGTTATGATCCATATAGCTCTTCAAAAGGGTGTGCAGATTTACTAGCGAACTCATATAGAAATTCATACTTTAATATTAATGATTATAAAACCAAGCATAATACATTACTAGCTTCTTGTCGAGCCGGTAATGTAATTGGTGGTGGAGATTGGGCACAAGATAGACTAATAACAGACATTATGCTTTCAGTTAGTCAAGCTAAAAAAGTAAGTATAAGAAACCCATATGCTACAAGACCTTGGCAACATGTACTTGAACCATTAAGCGGTTACTTACATATTGGACAAAAACTATTAGAAGAGAAAAAAGAGTTTGGAGATGCGTGGAACTTTGGACCAAGTGATGAGGGAAGTATCACTGTTGAAGAAGTTGTAAAAAATGTAAAAAAACATTGGGATAAAATTGATTACGAAATCAATAAAGATCCAAACCAACCCCATGAAGCAAACCTACTCAAATTAGATTGTTCTAAAGCACATATCCTATTAAAATGGCAAGATGTATGGGATAGTGATACAACTTTTGAAAAAACTGTTAAATGGTATAAAGCTTACTATGAAAACAATGAATTATTAACACAATTCGATCTACAAAGTTATATAGCTGATGCTAGGTCAAAGAGCATAGAATGGGCGATTAGTTAAATGACAGTTTTATTAACAGGTTCAACAGGATTTTTAGGGAGTTATCTATTAAAATATTTTGTAAATGCCGGTTATAAAGTGATTGCTTTAAAAAGAACAACTTCTGATACCTATCGAATTGATAAATATTTAGATAGAGTTACTACCTATAATGTTGATACAATTAATGTAAATATGATTTTTAATAAACATCAAATAGATATTGTAATTAATACTGTCACAAATTATGGAAGAAAAGATACCAATATTTCCTCTATCATTGATACTAATTTAATGTTTGGATTAAAAGTATTGGAAGCATCTATTGATGCGAGAGTTAGAGCTTTTATCAATACTGATACTTTACTTGAAAGAAATATAAATACATATTCTCTTTCAAAAGCACAATTAGTGGATTGGATGCAGTTTTTATCAAATAAAAATACAAAAATTATTAATGTAAAAATTGAACATATGTACGGTCCATTAGATGATGAGAATAAATTTATTTATTGGCTTATTAATCAACTAAAACAAAATATTGATCAAATAGATTTAACTTCAGGCATTCAAAAAAGAGACTTCATATATATTGAAGATATTGTATCTGCATACAATACAATTATTGAAAATATTGAAAAACTTTCAAATTATGAAGAGTTTGAACTAGGAGCTGGAGAATCTATAGAAGTAAAAACTTTCATAGAAAAAATATATTCAGAACTTTCAAATAAACAAAGTTTAAGTACGAAGTTGAATTTTGGAGCTATTGCATATAGAGAAAATGAAAATATGAATATGATAGCTAATATAGAAAAATTAAAACAACTTGGATGGGCACCAAAAACGTCTATTGAAAATGGAATAAAAAATATACTAAATGGAGAAAGTTAAAATGACGCAACAAGAACAACTAAAACAAGAGATTTTACAAAAAACAAAAGAGTATTATGAATTAGTTCATAAACCACAACAGACAAAAGAGTTTATTGAAGGTAAATCTAGAGTTAATTATGCTGGAAGAGTATTTGATGAAACTGAGATGCAATACCTTGTAGATAGTAGTTTAGATTTTTGGCTTACATACGGTAATTATTCCAAAAAATTTGAAAAAGAACTTGCTAAATTTTTAAATGTAAGATGGGCATTTTTAGTAAATTCTGGAAGTTCTGCTAATCTTCTTGCATTTTACACCCTTACTTCTCCATTATTAGAAGATAGACAAATTAAACGTGGTGATGAAGTAATTACTGTAGCAGCTGGATTTCCAACAACGGTTGCTCCAATAGTCCAATATGGAGCAGTTCCTGTATTTGTGGATATGGAACTAACTTATGCAAATATCGATGTAAATGAACTTGAACGTGCTTTAAGCCCTAAAACAAAAGCTGTAATGATTGCTCATACATTAGGGAATCCTTTTAATATTAAGGCTGTTAAAGATTTCTGTGATAAACATAATCTTTGGCTTATAGAAGATAACTGTGACGCATTAGGTTCAACCTATGATGGCAGACCAACAGGAACATGGGGAGATATTGGTACAAGTAGTTTTTATCCTCCTCATCATATGACAATGGGTGAAGGTGGAGCAACTTACACTGACAATCCACTTCTTAAAAAGATAATGCTTTCACTTAGAGATTGGGGAAGAGATTGTTGGTGTGAAAGTGGTGTAGATAACACTTGTGGATGTAGGTTTACACAACAGTTTGGAACACTTCCAAAAGGGTATGATCATAAATATGTTTACTCACACTTTGGATTTAACTTAAAAGTTTCAGATATGCAAGCTGCTGTTGGATGTGCTCAACTTGAGAAGTTTCCTGCATTTGTAGAAAAAAGAAAAGAAAATCAAAAAAAACTTTATGATGGACTTAAAGATATTGAAGAACTTCAACTTGTAGAGACTCAACCAAATTCTGATCCAAGTTGGTTTGGATTTATGATGACACTTACAGAGAAAGCTAATTTTACAAGAAATGAAATTGTAGAATTTTTAGAAAACCATAATATTCAAACAAGAAATCTTTTTGCGGGAAATATGACAAGACACCCTATGTTTGATCATATGGAATTGAATAAAGATTATAGAGTTATTGGAGAACTTCCAAATACTAATAAAATTATGAATGATAGCTTTTGGATAGGACTATATCCTGGTATGGGTGATGAGGCTATTAATTATATGATTAAAAAAATTAGAGAGTATATAGAAAGTAAATAAAGGCAAGATAATGAAATATTTAATAACAGGTGGATGTGGTTTTTTAGGATCAAACATAGCGAGTGAAATCCTCAAACAAGGTGATGAATTAGTAGTATTTGATTCCCTTTATAGATTTGGTTCATATCAAAATAAAGAGTGGTTAGAATCTCAAGGAGAATTTGAGTTTATTCATGGAGACATTAGAAATACAAATGATGTTGAAAGAACTATAAAAACTCATAAACCTGATGTAATATATCATTTAGCTGGTCAAGTTGCTATGACTACATCAATTGCAGATCCACGAATGGATTTTGAAGTAAATGTAGGTGGAAGTTTCAATCTTCTGAATGCAGTTAGACTTTATAGCCCTGAAAGTACTATCATCTATTCATCCACAAATAAAGTGTATGGTGACTTAGAACAATACTCTTATGAAGAAGCAGATACAAGGTATCAATGTATAGATATGCCAAATGGATTTGACGAAAAAGTAACTCTTGATTTTCACTCTCCTTATGGGACCTCAAAAGGGAGTGCCGATCAATATATGCTTGACTTTGCAAGAATATATGACATAAAAACAGCTGTTTTTAGACACTCCTCTATGTTTGGTGGTAGACAGTTTGCTACTTATGATCAAGGTTGGCTTGGATGGTTTACTCAAAAAGCTATAGAAATAAAAACCAATACGCTAAAAGAACCATTTACTATTTCAGGGAATGGAAAACAAGTAAGAGATTTGCTATATGCTAGTGATTGTGTAGATCTTTATATAAAAGCTTCTAAAAAAATAGAAAGTATTAAAGGACAAGCTTTTAATATAGGTGGTGGGATGGAAAATTCATCTTCACTTTTAGAGCTTTTTTCTTTTTTAGAAACTGAACTAGATATTAAAATGACATATACTCAATTACCTCCAAGAGAGTCAGATCAAAGAGTTTTTGTTGCAGATATATCAAAAGCAAAAGCATTAATCGGTTGGGAACCGAAGGTCTCCAAAACAGAAGGCATTAGAAAAATGATTCAATGGATACAAAATGGACAATAAACCTTTATTAACTATAGCAATACCGACATATAATAGATCTGTACAGTTACAGAACACCCTGAATTCAATAATTAATCAAAGTAATTTTGACATATCTAAAATAGAAATCCTTATATCAGATAATGCTTCTCAAGACAATACAATAGATGTTGTTCAATCGTATCAAGAGAAATTTCCTTTTATTCACTATTACAAAAATGATGTTAATCTTGGTATTGATTACAATATTTACAAATGTGTAGATTTATCTAGAACAGACTATGTATATCTATTATCAGATGATGATATTTTGTTAGGGAATAGTATAAAAAAAATGTTAGAATTAATAGAAAACAATCCAAACATTTCCTTTTTTTATCTCAATGGAATTGGTTTTAAATTTGATGATAATAATCATAAAGTATTTTATGATAATCCAGTGATGCAAAACAAGGGAAATATATTATTTACAGATAAAAATAAATTTATAAATTTAATTAGATTACAATCAACTTTCATTTCTGCATTTTTATTACATAGAGAAACTTGGAATATTAATAGAAATAAAGAAAGACTCATTGGCACTGATATTTATTTAACTTATGACTTATTTCATCTGTTATCAAATTCAAAAAAATATATGTTCGTTAGTGAGCCATTAGTTGGCGTACATGAAAGCTATACCGCAGGAAACTATAGAATATTTCATGCATTTGCACATCAATGGCGACAACTATTACTTGAAGAAGCACCATCTATAGGCTTTGATCGCGATATAATGAAAAAAATTTTCAAACAAACATTAAAACATTTGAAAGGTAAGATAAAAGGAATAAAACAAGGAAATCTCAATTCAGAACTCGATTTCAAAACTTTAAAACTTATTTTTACTTCCTTATACGATACAAAAGTATTTTGGCTTTATATATTACCTGCTTTAATTAAGCCTAAGTTCATCTATAAACTTGAATTATTTTTAAATAATACTTTAAGATTAAAGAAAAAGTCATAACTATGAATATACAAGTTAGTGTAGTTTCAATAGCACTGTGTACATATAATGGAGAAAAATTTATTTCTCAACAACTTGATTCTATTTTAAAACAAACATATTCTCACCTAGAAATAATTATTGTTGATGACGGTTCAACCGATAAAACAGTTGAAATTCTTCAAAATTATAAAAACATAGATACTAGAATTAAATTTTTTCAAAATGAAAAAAATTTAGGATATGTCAAAAACTTTGAAAAAGCTATTTCATTATGTAAAGGTGATTATATTGCTTTAGCAGATCAAGATGATATTTGGAATACTCGAAAAATTGAGACTTTTCTTTCTAGAATCAAATCAAATGTTTTGATCTACTCCGATGCTGAACTTATTGATGATAATTCAAAAAATTTACATAAAAATTTAATCCAACCAGATAAACAGCTAGTAAAAGGGCATTCTCCTTTATCTTTCTTATTTGACAACTGTATATCTGGAAATACAATGATGTTTAAAAAAGAACTAGTTAAACATATCTTACCTATTCCAGATATTGTATCTTTTCATGATGTCTGGATTGCATATGTAGCATCTTCACTAAGTACTATTATATATACTAAAGAGTGTTTCACTTTTTACAGACGTTATAGTACTCAAGTCACTGCTGATATAGAACAAAAATACTCCAGTTTTAGTGATAAATTACAAGTAAAAAAAAGTAGATTTTTAAATGATGCAAAAAAAAGTATAGAACAATTCTCTGAATATAAAAAAGTTGCATTTAACAATACAAAATTAATAATTTTGCTTGATCTTCTTATAGAACATAACCAAAATTATCAGAAAGGCTTTTTTAATTTTACATTGTATAAGTTTTTACTACAACACCAAGATGAAATTTTTAAAATTAAAAATAAAAAACATTATAAAAGTCAGGCTAGAAAAGTTGCAGCAAAATTTAAACTGCACCAACTTTTGTTTTATTCAATGTAAATAAAAGTGTAAGCTTTATTATAATTTTTCCAAGCCAATTCGACATCGAAAAAATTTATTTTTTCGATTTTCAAGCATTTGAAGATCTTGCCCTCTATCATATTCAGATGCTTTTCGTTTATGAAATAAATGAAACTGATTTGCTATAAATCTTGCAGAGACAATTTTATATCCCAAACCTTCAAAGCGCCATTCCAGATCAGTATCTCCAGCCATTGCAGAATTTCCAAGTGCTTCATCAAATCCATTTATATCAACCATAGCTGCTTTATAGCAAGACATATTACAACCAAGTAATGGAAATTTTTTCTTTCTCAATTTCTTCATAAGAGTGTGAATCAAACCATTAATATGGATACTGAATCCTTCTTCTGTATGTCTTTCTATAGAAGCATCTTTTTGTATAGAAAAATACTTGAACATAAAACTTTTTTCTAGTTCTAAAGGATCTAATACTTTTTCTCTTAAATAGTTTGAATACTGTGGTCCTAAATTCACTCTTCTACCAGAAACTACAGTTTTCTCAGCAGAGAGTATCACATGATTTTCAATAAAGTTACTATATAAAATACAATCACCATCTATAAAAATCAAGTACTCTCCTGAACTATGTCTAATTGCATTATTTTGACTAACTGATTTTCTAACTCCATTGTCTTCTTGAATTGTATGAACTATTGAAAAATCATATTTTGTTTGTGCTATATCCACAGCTTTAGCCATTTCAATACTCTCTCCATCTTCAGCTACAACAACTTCAAAATTTTTATACGTCTGATATTCTAATGATCTAAAAATCAATTCTAATGCTTCTGTATCTTTATAAACAGCGATAATAATACTAACTTTCACTAAGTATCCTATATAATTTTTCTAATTGAATAGCTCTATCAAACGTTGTCCTTACTTTTTCAAAAGCTTTTGTAACTAATAATTTTTTCAATTCTTTATTGCTATATAAAAGATTTATTTTTTCTACTAAATCATCAACTGTTCGATTAAATAACAAACCATCTTCACCATCAGTAATTATCTCTAATGGTCCACCTTTTTTAGTGGCTATTACAGGTATCTTATTTGCCATAGCTTCAATCACTACTAAACCAAAAGTTTCATGTTCAGTCGCAAGAATATTGACATCAAAAAGTTTTAAATGTTCTGCCACATCTTTAGTAAAACCAGAAAAAATAACTTTATCTTCAATATCAGCTTCTATTATATACTGTTTAAGTTTTGCTAAGTATTGTTCATCCATCGCAGAACCAACAATTAGAACTACTATGTCAAGTTCTTTTAATTTTTCAATAACTTCAAGAACCATCCATTGCCCTTTTGGTTCTTCTATTCTTCCAATAATTCCGACAACAAACTTATCTTGAAGCGCATACTTAGCACGTAACTGCTGGACTTTTTGTTCATCAACTTCAGGTATATCAGTTCCAAGATATATCATCTCAATTTTTGGTCGAATACCTTCAGGTATAAATTTTTCAAGTTCTGTTTTCACTTCTAAAGTAACAGCATGCATCATGTCTATATTTCTATAGAGCCACTTATGATAAAAGTCATCTTTAAATCGTGTCATTCGCATATGACGACTTTGTACCAACTTTGTTTTTCTTTTACTCAAAAGTTTTGCTAAAACAGCAGTTAATATATCTTTTGTCCAATGAAAATGAACTATATCTATTTCATTTTGATCAATATACTTTGCTAATTTTAAAGCTGGAAATATTGGGAAGAACTTGTTTCGTTTTATATGAAACTTGTCTTCATTATCAAAATAATTATCAAGTTTAGAATCAGGAGACACAACAAGCTTACAAGTATTTTTTTTAGAAAAATCTTCATAACAAGTTGCTACAAACATCTCTAATCCACCTAAACCATCTGCCAAACAAAGTTCTAATATATTTTTCATCTACTTTAACCCATTTATAAAATCATTGGAATTAAAATATTTTGCAGAGTATTTCCACTCATCACGTACTCGTCCTTTAGATGCAAATTCTGGTAAGTATACATTACAATCAACTTCCGGAAGTTCTTTAGATGTAAACATAATCTTATTTTTATATGGTAAATTGCAAAATTCTTTACCCATCCACTCTTCAAAAAGATCACCATCACTAAATTTAAATACTAGTTTATTAGGATTTATCCTTTTTATTCTTCTCATCCATTTGTCATATGCATCTTCTTTTGTTTTGTAATGGAGGAAGTGAACTTCATATTTTTGATCAATAACACCAATTGGATAATTATCTTCATAAATACCAATACGAATAAGTTCATCTTTAAATTTTGACTCAGAGTGTTCAATAAAACTTAGTTTTTCTAAAGTTTCTATTGAAAAGTTTTTCACTAACTTTATGTAATCAGGTGCAAAAAGAAGCAAATTTACAAAAGGTGACTTATATGGAATTCCATATTTTTTATAAAGAAAAGTACCCCAACAATTATTTGATATAATTGAAAAATCATCTTCCTTTATAAATAATCGATTTATTTTAGCTTTTACAAATTTTTCTATTTTTCTTGCAAATTCTATTCTCATAAACTCTCTTTAGACTCTTATTTAGGGTATAATACCTATTATTAGGTTTAGGTACACTTATATTATTATGCATAAATATATATTAAATAAAAAAAATGAAGAATTTAGCGACTTTATTCTCAATATTAGAACTTTTTTTTCCAAGAATACTGAGAGTATCCATAAAGCAAGGAATGAATTAAAAATAATTAATTACAAAGATACAAATGTTGTAGTTAAATCTTTTAAGGTCCCAAATTTAGTTCGAAGATTTATATACACTTTTTTGAGAGATTCAAAAGCAAAAAAATCTTATGACAATTCATTAAAAATTGGAAGCTTCACACCGGAACCAATAGGATATATTGAATTTTACAAAAATTTTTTATTAGCAGATAGTTATTTTATAGCAAAAAAATTTGATTATGATTTTACTATCAAAGAGCCTATAGTTAATCAAGACTTTCCAAACAGAGAAAAGATTTTTCAAGAACTAGCACAATTCACATTTCAACTACACCAAAACAATATTTTTCATAAAGACTTTAGTCCAGGAAATATCTTAATAAAACAAGAAGAAGAAAAATATATTTTTAAAATAGTAGATATCAATAGAATGACATTTAAGCGACTTAGTATTCAAGAACGATTTAAAAATTTTTCAAAACTTTGGATGCGCGATAAAGATATGGAAATAATTGCTAAAGAATATGCAAAACTTTTAAAAGAAGATGAAACTAAATGTATTGATTTAGCTATAGACTATTCCAGAGCATTAAAAAGAAAAATCAATATGAAAAAACGATTAAAAGGAATCGAAGTTGTTGATTAGTGTAATGTATCATCATGTAAATAGTGATAGATGTAGTAATGACTTAAATATGTTAAAACAACATCTAAAATACATAAGTAAAAATTTCACAAGTGTATTTCCTACATTTGAAAAACTTCCCAAAAAACCAATTTGTCTTGTATTTGATGATGGCTACTATGACTTTTATAAGTATATCTATCCACTTCTTAAAGAATTTAATCTCAAGGCCTTATTAGCTGTAGTTCCTAAATACATTTTACCAGATACTGACAAAAATGAGCTCTCAAGACTTAATCATGAGCATAATGAACTTTTTAACGAATATAAAAATGCTACATTTTGTACATACAAAGAATTAAAAGAGATGAATGATAGCGGACTTGTTCAGATTGTTTCCCATTCCTACAATCATAAAAACCTACTTGAAGAAAATATTGATTTAGATGAAGAACTTATTAAATCTAAAAATGAAATTGAAGAACATCTTGGTATAAAAGTAGAAAGTTTTGTTTTTCCTTTTGGTAAATATAATCAAATAGTCTTAGATGAAACACTTAAACATTACAAATATGCTTTTCGAATAGGTAATGGACTAAATAAAGATTTTCATGGTATAAATAATGTCATCTATAGAATTGATGGTGATTTCTTAAATGCACCAGATGAAATCTTTTTGAATAAAAACATATTAAAATACAAATTTAAATCTTTCATTAAACGTATAATTGGAAATTCATGAATAATATATCTGTAGTAGTTCTTACAAAAAATAATGAAGTGACAATAGAAAGAACTCTTAAAAGTCTTGAAAATTTTGAAGATGTCGTAGTTTATGATAACGGTTCATCTGATCAAACAATGGAGATTGTAAAAAGATTTTCAAATGTCAACCTTATTGAAGGTGAATTCAACGGTTTCGGCTGGACAAAAAACCAAGCAGCCTCTTTTGCAAAAAATGAGTGGATCCTAATAATTGACAGTGATGAAGTTGTAGATGAACAACTCTTTCAAACACTTCAATCTAAAGAGCTCAATCCAGATACAGTATATCAACTTAACTTCAAAGCTTTTTACAAAGATATTCAGGTGAGATACTGCGGTTGGAATAACCAGAAGATCAAAAGACTCTATAACAAAACGAAAACTTCTTACAATGCCAATGATGTTCACGAAGATATCATAACAGATGGTTTTACGATCGAACTATTAAATGGAAACGTAGAACACTATAGTTACCAGTCAATCGAACAATTTGTCAATAAAGCAAATAGATACTCAACTCTTTTTGCAAAGAACAATGTTGGGAAAAAATCTTCATCCCCTGCAAAAGCATGTTTTAACGGAGCATATTCATTTATAAAAACTTATATTTTCAAGCAGGGTTTCCGTGACGGGTATGTAGGGCTTATTATCGCTTATTCTCACATGGTAACTAACTTTTACAAGTACATCAAACTCTATGAACTTAACAAAGAGTTAAAAGGAGACTAACTCTTTTTTCACCTCTTCAAAAATAGCTTGGCGCTTTTGCTCATCAACTGGGAGCATATAGTGTTTTTGAAGTTTTTCATCCCCTACACTCTTCCATCGCTTAGCACTGGCAAACAAAGAGTCTCCAAAAAATGTCATCGTTGCAGTTCCGACTAAACTAGCTACATGATAAGTTCCCGTTGAAGTGGAAACAAAGAGTTTAAAATTACTAATTAGTTTTGCAAAAGTAATGAGTCCATCGGTTGAAAGATAAAAAATAATATGTTCTCCTGAGAGTCTTCTTTGCATCTCTTCACAAAGCCCTTTTTCATCCGGACCGAATGTAAGTATAACTTGGTATTTCTCCTGATTTAAAACTTCACGAATAAGGATCTCATACTCACTCAAGTTCCAGTTAGCATCAGAAGAACCGCCAAAACCGACATGAAAAGCAATAACATCTTTTTCTATACTGTTATCTTCACAAAACTTTGCATAGATCTCTTTAGCATCATCAAATTGTAAAAGCGGCTTTGGAAACTCTAGAGAGATGTCAGGAAATAGTTCACGTGTTAGTTGTAGGTTGTATTCAAACTCAGCCATTTTCACTTCGCTGCGTCTTTGTATTACTCTTTTATTATAAAAAATTTGCGCTACTTTTGTCGCTGGGGCTATTCTTGTTTTTATCCTTGCAAAAAATTGAGCAAGAGCTACACGTGTGTTTGAAAAAAGTGTGATCGAGGCATCTATCTTGGCTTGTTTTATTTTAGAAGCAAGTGAAAATACAGAACTATCTTTTTCATCGACAATCACCTCATCTATAAACTCACAACTCTCAGCCAACGCTTTATTTAAAGGTGCTACCAACACTACAATTCTGTTGTTTCGATCATAATTTTTAAGCACATAAATTGAGGGAAGTGCCGTTATAAAGTCACCGAGTTTATCATTTCTTACTACTAAAATATTCATTATTACAAACCATATTAATTTAGTGATATATTATCTTAAAAAAGATATAATTGCACTTATGAATGAACCTTTTAAGTGGGATAACTATTCCGATCAACCGGCAATTATAAAAGATAGAAACTTTAAAAAGAAAATGAGAAAAAAAGAGCTTTTCTCATTAATAAAAACAGTACTGCTCTCCCTAATCATCCTCCCCCTTTCCGTAATGGCTATGCCATTTGTCAAGAGAAAAATAGTAGATTCTAAAAACTTTTTTACTTTAGGTGTTGATTTTCAAAGAGAAAGCCAAAAAACTTTAGAGTATATAGATGAACTGGGTGTTGAGAGTATCTTACTTAGATGTAAACTTTGGGAGATGGAAAGCTTAGATGAGCTGATAAGCTTTACAGATAACTGTAAAGAGAAACAAATTACACTAAAAATTATGCAAGATCGGGAGCATATTGAAGATTTAGCACTATTAAAAGATGATCTAAGAAAGATCTTCTCTACCTTATCTTCAAATGTAGATATCTTTGAGATTGGTACTACGATCAATCGTGCAAAATGGGGCTTTTTCAGTGTTGATGAATATCTCAAATTTTTTCAAGTTGCCTATGATCTTAAAAATGATGAATTTCCGGATCTAAATCTGATAGGGAGTGATGTCATTGATTTTGAGTACCATTTCACAGCCCATACCCTCTTTAACTTTTTTAAATTAAAATACGACGGTATTGCATCGCTTCTTTATGTCGATAGACGCGGTGCCCCTGAGAATATACAACTTGGATTTACACTCTCAGATAAAATAGCGCTTCTTGGAAGTATGATCACTTTGAGTCCAAAAGCAGAACATAAACTCTACATTACTGAAACAAACTGGCCGATTCAAGGTACTGCACCTTATGCACCCACAAGTGAATATGAGTGTATCAGTGAAGATATGTATGCAAACTATATGTTGCGTTACTATCTTTTAGCTTTTGCATCTCAACAGGTAGATTATGTCTCTTGGCATCAGTTAATCGCACCGGGTTACGGCCTTATTGACAACAGAGACGGGCTCAAAAAACGTGAAGCATTTAATACATATGCTTATATGGTTAAAACGCTTAAAAATGCTCAGTTCCTAAGACTTGATATAAAAAGAGACTATTACATACTTCAAGCATGGGTAGATGAACAACTTCTACAGATACACTGGTCATTAAAAGATACGACACTTAAAAATGAAGATTTTTTTGAAGTGTACGATAAAAATGGTATTGCGATCGAAGATGAGAGATTAAAGATCGGTGCTTCGCCACTGTATATTTTTATAACTGAAGAAGTTGGAGAAAAGGTGAATTGTTTATGAGAATATTAGTAGTACTTCCAAACTGGCTAGGTGATGCGGTGATGGCTACACCGGCAATAGAACTTTTAGGAAAATATTATCCAGATGCTAAATTTACATTTATTGGAAGTTATGTAAGTATCGAAGCTCTCAAACACCATCCACTTTGTGAATCGGCGATCGTAGATGAAACAAAAAAAGCCTCTTCACGTTTGGCGGCTACTTATAAACTAGCAAAACAACTCGGTCGTTTTGATTTAGCAATTACATTCAGAAATCAGATCCATTCATCTACACTTTTGCGTTTTACAGATACAGTTCTAACCCTTGCACGAAGATCATGGCATTCGCAACTTTTACTTTCACATACACCTAAAATTAAAACAAACCAACATCTAGTGCAACAATATTCTGAGCTTGCGATGGTTAATGTCGACAACTATGATGGTGAAGTTCCAGCTCTTAAACTCTATATAGAGCCAAATAGTTTTGAAAAGCCTACTTTAGGTATCAATGCCGGAGCTACATACGGAAGTGCAAAACGGTGGTACCCTGAACGTTTTGCTCAAGTTGCCGGATACTTTAAAGATAAGTACGACATCTTAATTTTTGGTGGACCGAATGAAGTTGAGATGGCAAAAGAGATCGAAGAGAACCTTATCTCTTTAGGAGTTACAAATTATAAAAACATTGCAGGCAAGACTACGATCGAAGAGTTATGTGCAAATATCGCAGGCTGTTCATTATTTATTACAAATGACAGTGGTCCGATGCATGTAGCAGCTGCTTATCAAGTCCCAACTGTCACTATTTTCGGTCCAACAAAATATAAAGAAACTTCACAATGGAAAAACGAAAAAAGTGTAATTGTAAGACATGAGATGGATTGTAGTCCATGTATGAAGAGAGAATGCCCGCTGAAGCATCATGATTGTATGAAAAGTATAACAGCTTCGGAAGTTATCGAAGCTGTTAAGTCTTTAGAACTTTAGTTTAAAACCTACATATCCAGAACGATTATATCTAAAATCACCATTTGATACATCATAGTTAGTTTCTATATTTCTGTACCCTAAAGTAATATTTCCGTTTGGAATCACTTCTAGATCGAAGCTGATTCTAGTCTCTAAATAACTATCTGCATCCTTCATTGCTAAAACTTGTGGAGCATAATATACAGCAGCATTTAAATGCATAGGTACAAACTCTTTTGCTGAAATTGTATATGAGCCTTCTACACCTAAAGGGATAGAAATGAAGTCAAGTGAACCTACTTGAGTATAATTCAATTTTGCACCCATACCGAGTTTAAAACCACTATTACCAACCTCTTTCATCATCAAAATATTTGCCTCAAGAAGTGGATCTATATTTGCATTATCCTGTTCTGAGTGGTCTGCATCAGCATTTAAAAATCTAGCACCAACAAATATAGTATTTGGTTCAACTGTATCGTTGAACTGCCCCATATCAAACTGTGCTCCAACTTCTAAATCTTTATCATTAATATTAATCTCTGCAGTGTGAAGTGCAAATGCAGATGCTGCACAAACACTTAAGATTGTTATTTTTTTTAACATGTCTGTCCTTGAATTTTTTCTATGGTTTTTGTCGTACTTTTGCCATCGACAAAGTCAACGAGTTTTAATTCTTTAGCAAATTCTGTTCCGACAACAACTTTACCTTCATAATCTCCACCCTTGACCAATACATCTGGCTCAATCAGTTTAATAAGCTCATACGGTGTATCATCCTCAAATGGTACAACAAAGTCAACCGCTTCCAAAGCCGCAAGTAAGTACGCTCTGTCTTCAGCAATGTTTACAGGACGAGTTGGCCCCTTAAGACGTGAAACTGATTCATCTGAGTTTAGACCAACAATTAGGATATCTCCAAAACTTTTTGCAACTTGTAGATACTTTACATGTCCAACGTGTAAGATGTCAAAACAGCCGTTTGTAAATACTACTTTTTTCCCATTAGCTTTATATCTGTCAACAAGACGTTTAATATCTTCAAAACTCTTAATATGTGCATCAGATGTAGATTTATGTAAAGAGGCTTCATACTCTTTAATCTCATCTATAGTCACAGTAGCACTACCAATTTTTCCAACAACTACACCTGCTGCTAGATTTGCAAATGCTGCAGCATCTTCGATCGATTTGCCAAGACTCAGTGCATATGCCATAGATGCAATTACCGTATCACCCGCACCAGTTACATCAAAAACCTCTTTTGCAACAGTTGGTGAGATATGCAGTTTTTCATCATATGTCGCAATACCGTCTTCACTTAACGTAATCATAGAGATATCAAGATCACACTCTTGTTTTAATTTTAAAAGTGCATCTGTCAAAGAGTTTTCATCGATAATATCTATCGCTGTAGCAAGTTGTGCTTCTTTTTTATTTGGTGTCAAAAGGTAAGCACCCTTATATTTAGAAAAATCTTTCCCTTTTGGATCAACAAGTACTTTTTTATTTTTTGACTTAGCTAAAGAGATAATAGCTTGACATAATTCTTCTGTTAAAACACCTTTGCCGTAATCAGATAAAATAATTGCATCAAAATCTTCTAGTTCATTTTTTAAAGACTCTACAATGTCTTTTGTTGATGTAGGTAAGATATCATCTTTTGACTCTTTGTCATAACGAAGTATCTGTTGACTCACAGCAATGATACGAGATTTTTTTGAAGTATGACGTCCCTCTTGGATCACCAAGTTAGAAGTATCTACTGATATATCTTGAAGCATACGAGTCAGTTCAGCCCCATTTTCATCATTACCGATTACACTCGCTACACTTACCTCTGCACCTAAAGATTTAAGGTTATTTATAACATTTCCGGCACCGCCAAGTACTGATGTTTCTTTTGCAACATCGACCACTTGAACTGGTGCTTCCGGAGAGATACGTTCACAAGAGCCCCACAAATAGTGGTCAATCATTAAATCACCGACAACAAGTATTTTCATCTATTTTTTCACTTCTGTTTCATAAATACGTTTAATCTCAGCAACATAGGCTTTGATACCGCCTTCCATCTCATATGCCGGAGCATATCCTAAAAACTCTTTCGTATCTTCAATGTCTGCCTGTGTAAAAAACTGATATGAACCTACATAAGGGTTTGGAATATATTCACAAGTAAGTGTAGTTCCTAACTCACTTTGTAATATATCTACGATATCCTGAAAACTTCTAGCTTTCCCTGTCCCAACATTATATACACCGCTTTTCTTCGGTGCCATCGCTTTAATATTTGCCTGGATAATATCCTCGATATAAATAAAATCTCTTAAAATTTTATCACTTCCGTCAAACAAACGAGGATTTTTTCCGCTCAAAAGCTGGTGACCAAACTGTAAAACCATTGAAGCAGTCGTATTTTTAAAGTACTCTCTTGGACCGTAAACATTAAAGTATCTAAGACCGACTATAGAGATATCACTTGTTTTCATATATTCATAAGCAATATTATCCATCATCACTTTTGAAAATCCGTACACATTATTTGGTTCTTCATGACCAACTTTAAAAGTATCACTACCACCGTATGTAGCAGCTGAAGAAGCATAAATCATATTTGCTTTATGCGCAACAGCAAGATCTAGTAGATCTTTGAAAGCATTTACATTTGTTTTAATCATTAAGTCTTGTTCTAACGCTGTAGTATCAGAGATCGCTGCTTCATGAAAAATATAGTCAAATTTATAGTCAGCTTCTAATGTAAGGAGAAGGTCTTGATCATTTATATCACCACTAATTACTTCACCGTTAAAACCTATTAAATTTTTAAAATGTCCAAAAGATTTTAAGTTCCCATTACTTAATGTTTCACCACTTCTAAAGCAATCCAATACTACAACTTTTGCCTCTGGATGATTGTGTTGAAAGTAAAAAGCTAAATTACTCCCAATAAATCCTGCACCACCTGTAATAAGTATAGTTTTATCTTTTAAATCATCTTCAATGTATCTCATTTTCACATCCATAAATATCTTTTCTAAATATAATAATACCTTTATCTTTATTAACAAGTATTTAAGACTTGAAGTAATATAATGTAGCCGAAACTTTAAATTAAGGAAATAAAATGAAAAAACTACTAGTTGCTTCAATCGCTGCTGCTGCAGTATCAACTATGGCTATGGCTGCACCTGTTAACGGTAAAGCTTGTGCAGCATGTCACGGTGCTAACTGGGAAAAACACGCAATGGGTAAATCTAAAGTTGTTGCAGATATGACTCATGCAGAAATTGCTGATGCTCTTAAAGGTTACAAAGCTGGTACTTACGGTGGACCAATGAAAGGTGTTATGAAAGGTCAAGTAGCTAAATACTCTGACGCTGAATTAGACGCTTTCTCACAAACTATCGGTAAATAATTTTACTTTTTTTCGAGTTGCCTTTTGGCAACTCACTTCTATTCCGGTTTATAAACTTTTTTTCTTAACTCTTCTTTCTTTTTTTCTTGATTGATTGCATCATTTAAATCTTCTTCATTATCAAACTTAACAGCATTTAAAAATTTTTCTTCATCATCAAATTGACCATTTTTTAATCCCCATAAAAAAGCGATAAGTGCCACACCACCTAAAAGTAATGAAGCCCCTAACATCATTGCTACAACCCAGTTATCCATTTAAAGTTCCTTTTATACTTAAAATCATTTTGATGAGTATATTTTATTCAAAAAATATTGCCAGAAAAATAATAGATTTTCAGTGATTTCCTTACTTGTTCCACTTCATCTTAATTCTCATAGAGTTTCCTACAACAAGTAGTGAACTTACACTCATCGAGATAGCAGCTACCAATGGAATAATTAAACCTGCCATTGCGAGAGGAATAGTAATACCGTTATATACTAAAGAGATAGCAAAATTTTGCTTGATTAATGTAAATGTAGTCTTTGCGATCTTAAATGAGTCAAGTAAAGACCTAAGTGAGTCATTCAATAATACTACGTCACCTACATCTATCGCAATATCACTTCCGCTTCCCATAACAATTCCTATATCTGCTTTAGCAAGAGCTAGGATATCGTTGACACCATCACCAACCATCACTACAACTTTCTCGTCTTTATGAAGTTTATCTATAAAAGCTAGTTTTTCTTCTGGCGTGAGTTCAAAATGTATTTGAGATATTCCAACTTTCTCTCCTACGTATAGTGCAGATTTTTGATGGTCACCTGTAAGCATAACAGTTTCTATACCTTTAGTATGTAATGTATCTACTAACTCTTTTGCACCATCTTTGATTTTATCTTCAAGCTCGTAAACCGCTACAATCTTTTTATCTATAGCAAAATAAAAAAGCGTCTTATCACTTTCAAAACTACTCTCAACTCCATTTTCCTGCATAAGTTTATAATTACCACCTACTATAAGTGAACCATTAACTCTTGCGACTATACCTTTTGCAGGGATCTGCATATATTCATCAAAAAGTATTTCATCTTCTGCCTGAACAAATTTTTTTACACCCTGAGCAACCGGATGTTTAGAAGTTTTTACAAGGGAGTATAAAACTGTTTTATCAAACTCATGAAAAATATTTTCTTTTACAACTTCAGGTTTTCCATGTGTCAATGTTCCTGTTTTATCAAGCACAAGCACATCTGCTTTTGCCATAGTCTCTAACTGTGCAGCTTCTTTAAAAAGTATCCCTTTTTTTGCACCAAGACTCAGCCCCACTAATGTTGCAACAGGAGTCGCTAGTCCCAATGCACAAGGACAGGCGATAATAATAACAGATATACCTACCATTAAAGCTGTCTCAAAATCATGAGGCCATAACCACCAAACAAAGAATGTTATAAATGATAAAGCTAAAATAGTTGTAGAGAAATGTTCTGAGAGTTTATTGGCAAGTTGTTCTATTTTTGGTTTTTTGTTGATCGCGCTTTCTAGTAAAGTAACTAAATTTGAAAGTGTAGAGTGTTCAAAATCTTTTGTCGCTTTATACTGGACATCAGCATCTATACTGATTGTTCCACTTATTACCTTATCTCCTATTTTTTTATAAATAGGTTCACTTTCACCAGTTAAGTTTGATTCGTCAAAAGAGCCTTCACCTTTGAGTATCTCTCCATCGATCAATACTCGCTCACCCGAACTTACAACGACAATATCTCCGACAGAAATATCTTCCAATTTAATTGATTCAATCTTCCCGTTTTGAAGCACTTTTACTTCACTAGGTAAATGTTTACCTATGACATCTAAAGTATCTACTGCACTTTTTTTACTAAGAACTTCTAAAAATTTTCCGATGAGAACAAAAGTAATGATCATACTTACAGAGTCAAAATAGGCCTCTCCACGCTCCATTACGGTAATATATACAGAATATACATACGTTAACAGAGCACCTGTCGCAACAAGTAGATCCATATTGACAACTTTATTACGTAGTCCATAATATGCACCTCTAAAGAACACCCATCCACTATAAAAAAGTACAGGTGTAGCAAGCACACCTTCTGCTATATTTAAAATAGTCTTCATCTCTTGGGTAATCCCGGTAAAATATCCAGCATATTGTGCAACTGCTATCCACATAACATTCATTGCCGCAAAAATAGCAACTGCCATGCGAAGATAGTAATCTTTTCTCACTTTGTTAGCATGTGCCTCTTGTAATGAAGCATCATAAGGAAAAGCATTATAACCGATAGCACGAATCATATCTATAATTTGAGAAAGTTTTACAACATCATCAGCCCATACTATATGTGCTTTGTTATTTGTAAAATTGATATTAGCCTCAACAACTCCATCCATTTTATGAAGTGCCTTTTCATTTAGCCATACACAAGCAGAACAATGGATACCCTCAATTATCAATGATACTTCAGAGAATCCATCACTATTTATTTTTACAAACTTATCATAAAATGCAGGTGCGTTAAAATTAGAAGAGTCTTCATATTGTAGTGTAGGAGGAGCTAGTTTAACATTTTTTGCTTTATCATAAAAACTATCAAGTCCTTCATCAGTTAATAGATGGTAGACACCTTGACAACCATTACAACAAAAATAGTGTTCACCGTCTTTAATCATTACATCCGGGCTAAACTCTAAATGACAATGGTCACACGCTATCTTATCTGACAATTTCAAACTTCCCTAATTCTCTATTTTTCTTTATTTTATTCCAAGGAGCAATTTTTCCGTTCATACAGATATAGACTCCTGCATTCTCCTGATGTTCAGCAAATCCTATAGACATTCCTAAGTTGAAACTAGCTTCTGCTTTTTCTATACTAAAAGGTTTCATTGCACCTGTTAGTACAATTACCCTGTCATCAAAAATTTGGTCCAGAAACTCTGCCGTTACATCCATAGTATCAGTACCATGTACTATGACAAATTCAGCTTCGTCGCTTTGAGATATAATTTGTGCAATTCTTTTTCTGTCTTCTATGTCCATATCCAAACTATCTTTATAAACAACACCAGCCATCAAATAGTTTACTTTTGAAGCTGCCAATATCTCATCTATAGCTAAATTATCATATGGGACTTCTAACTCACCGCTTTTATCATTATAACGTTTGTTAAATGTTCCTCCACTATTGAGAATCAACATCTATGATCTCCTTTAAAGTTGATACAATTTTTGTAGCTTTTGATCTGTTAACCTTTTTTGACTCATCAAAGAGATAAGTCGTTTGTAAACCAGCATTTAGTCCAGCTTCGATATCTCTCTCTTTATCTCCAACTATTATGGAGTTTTTTAAATCAATATCATACTCTTTAGCTGCTTGCAATAACATTCCGGCTTCAGGTTTTCTACATATGCACGCATCAGAAAAATTTGGGTGGTGAGGACAATGGTATATATCTGTTATATTAACACCATTATCTTTAAACTCATTTATCATCCAATTTGACAACAAAGTAAAATCATTTTCAGTATAAAAACCTCTGGCAATTCCAGATTGATTTGTAACTACAAAAATTTTATAACCTTTAGATTGGTAGTAATTACACAGTTCAAAAATACCCTCAATAAATTCGAAATCTTCTATTTTATAAAGATATTCTTTCTCTGTATTTATAACACCGTCACGGTCTAAAAATAAAGCTTTATGCATCTATAGTTGTCTTGATTCCGTCCCCAAATATCTCTTGTTCTATAATATCACAAAGGATATGACCGATTAAAATATGAGATTCTTGAATACGCGGTGTAGAATTTGATGGTACTACAATAGCCATATCCGCATCCTTGGCCATTTGACCACCATCTTTACCTGTCAGTGCAACAGTATAAATACCTTTTTTCTTAGCCGATTCAAAAGCTTTTAATAAATTAATTGAATTTCCAGATGTAGATATACCTATAAAGATATCCCCTTCTTGACCCATACCTTCAAGCTGACGTGAAAAAATATAATCATATCCGTAATCATTTCCAATAGCTGTTAAGTTTGATGTATCTGTAGTTAGTGCTAAAGATGGTATAGAAGCTCTGTCAAATCCATATCTACCAACTAATTCAGCTGCAATATGTTGTGCATCAGCTGCACTTCCACCATTACCCGCAAGTATAGTTTTTTTGTTTGTTTGATATAGTTCAACACACTTTTTGGCCAACTCTTCAATTTTAGAAATTAAAGCATCATTTTCATAAATAGCTTGTTTAGTTTCGTAAGACTTTTTAATTTGATCTTTTATATATTCTTTCATTTTAAATCCCATGTACGTAGTACGTAATAATAGCATATTTATACTAATTAGATTAAAAAAGGGATAAGAGTATGATGAAAAAAATCAGTAAAGTAAAATCAAGAAAGATAGTTAATAAATTGTATAATGATAGTGATAGTAAATTAAATGATTGATTGATAAAAAGGGAGATTATATAATTTGATCGAACTAGGCAGCGACCTACATTCCCAC
>NZ_JAUIRR010000009.1 GCF_030577135.1 Sulfurimonas sp. hsl 1-7
GAGATTGTTCAGCCTGTCAGGTCTCGGATTCACGATAAGCGGATTTGCCTACTTATCATCCTACACCCTTCGAGCCACTATTCCATCAGTGACCTCGTCTAACTCTATGCGTCCCCCCATCACTCAAACGATATAATGTCGGTATCGGAATATTAACCGATTTGCCATCGTCTACCCCTTTCGGACTCGACTTAGGTCCCGACTAACCCTACGATGACGAGCATCGCGTAGGAAACCTTGGGTTTTCGGCGAAGAAGATTCTCACTTCTTTTCTCGCTACTCATGCCTGCATGCTCACTTCCATCCGCTCCAGTACTCCTTACCGGTATACCTTCAACGCTGAATGGAACGCTCTCCTACCACTTGACCATAAGGTCAAATCTAAAGCTTCGGTGTTTATCTTAGCCCCGTTATATTTTCGGCGCAGAATCGCTAGACCAGTGAGCTGTTACGCTTTCTTTAAAGGATGGCTGCTTCTAAGCCAACCTCCTGGTTGTCACAGCAACTCCACATCCTTTTCCACTTAGATAAAACTTTGGGACCTTAGCTGTTAGTCTGGGTTGTTCCCCTCTCGACATAGGATTTTATCACCCTACGCCTGACTCCCGAGGTTACACATGTAGTATTCGGAGTTTGATAGGGTTTGGTACCGCGGTAAGCAGCCCTAGCCCTGTCAGTGCTCTACCCCTACATGCTAATGCTCGAGGCTATACCTAAATATATTTCGGAGAGAACCAGCTATCACTGAGTTTGATTGGCCTTTCACCCCTATCCACAAGTCATCCCGTGACTTTTCAACGTCAATGGGTTCGGTCCTCCACTGGCTCTTACACCAGCTTCAACCTGCTCATGGATAGATCACTCAGTTTCGGGTCTGCAGCATCTGACTATGTCGCCCTATTAAGACTCGCTTTCGCTACGGCTTCTCGTTCGATTAACCTTGCCAGATACCACAACTCGCAGGCTCATTATGCAAAAGGCAGTCCGTCACACATTAAAATAGTGCTCCGAATGATTGTAAGCCATAGGTTTCAGGTTCTATTTCACTCTGCTCACCGCAGTCCTTTTCACCTTTCCCTCACGGTACTTGTTCGCTATCGGTCTAGTAGTAGTATTTAGGGTTGGAGGGTGGTCCCCCCATATTCAGTCAAGATAACACGTGTCCCGACCTACTCGTTCCTTAGTCTAGTACCACATAAATGTTTTCGCTTACGGGGATATCACCCTCTATGTCGGAACTTTCCAGATCCTTCAGCTAACAAATATGCTATCACTAAGCGCCCTAATCCAGTTTCGCTCGCCGCTACTCCCGGAATCTCAATTGATTTCTTTTCCTTCAGGTACTGAGATGTTTCACTTCCCTGAGTTCGCCCCCCGTAGGGTAACACGATTCACACCGTGCTGGGTTGCCCCATTCAGAAATCCCCGGATCAAAGCTTCTTGGCAGCTCCCCGAGGCTTTTCGCAGCCTAGTACGTCTTTCATCGCCTCTACTAGCCAAGGCATCCACCTATGGCCCTTAATATCTTTTATTCTAATTCGCTTCACTACCTTATTTAATGTATCGCTACACTAAACTCAGTAGTCCTTGTAATTGTAGTTATTTAGTTGTTGACTTTAACAATGTTAATTTAATGATCGTTTGGTTTAAAACCAAATATAAATTCTAAAATCTAGAACTTATATTTGACTTTAATCAAATGGTGGGCCTACCAGGACTTGAACCTGGGACCTCACCCTTATCAGGGGTGCACTCTAACCAGCTGAGCTATAGGCCCGAATGTACTCGTAATTCTAATGAACTTAGATCACTGAAAACTAAGCAAGAAGAGACAAGAAACAATACTTTATTTTTAGTTCGTGAGAACTTTTGCAGCCATGAAACGAATCATGCTGCTTTACTCTAGAAAGGAGGTGATCCAACNACTTAGACTTACGTCTAATACAAATCTTTAGTTAAAAACTTGTATTAAACGTAAATAATGGTGGAGAGTAGCGGGATCGAACCGCTGACCTACTGCGTGCAAGGCAGTCGCTCTCCCAGCTGAGCTAACCCCCCATCAATAAAAATCAATGATCTCAGATCACTGAAAACTAAGCAAGAAGAGACAAGAAACAATACTTTATTTTTAGTTCGTGAGAACTTTTGCAGCCATGAAACGAATCATGCTGCTTTACTCTAGAAAGGAGGTGATCCAACCGCAGGTTCTCCTACGGTTACCTTGTTACGACTTCACCCCAGTCGCTAATTCCNGAAAGGAGGTGATCCAACCGCAGGTTCTCCTACGGTTACCTTGTTACGACTTCACCCCAGTCGCTAATTCCACCGTAAGCGGTAGCCTCCCGAAGGTTAGCTTCCCGATTTCGGGTGAAATCAACTCCCATGGTGTGACGGGCGGTGAGTACAAGACCCGGGAACGTATTCACCGTAGCATTGCTGATCTACGATTACTAGTGATTCCAGCTTCATGCTCTCGAGTTGCAGAGAACAATCCGAACTGAGAGACGCTTTATGAGATTGGCTCCACCTCGCGGTATCGCAACTCTCTGTACGCCCCATTGTAGCACGTGTGTAGCCCTGGCCGTAAGGGCCATGATGACTTGACGTCGTCCTCACCTTCCTCCTCCTTGCGAAGGCAGTCTCCTTAGAGTGCCCAGCCGAACTGCTGGCAACTAAGGACGAGGGTTGCGCTCGTTGCGGGACTTAACCCAACATCTCACGACACGAGCTGACGACAGCCGTGCAGCACCTGTTTTCAAGCTCCCCGAAGGGCACCACTCTATCTC
>NZ_JAUIRR010000010.1 GCF_030577135.1 Sulfurimonas sp. hsl 1-7
AATTTGATCGAACTAGGCAGCGACCTACATTCCCACACCCGTGGGGTGCAGTATTATCAGCGATGAGAGGCTTAGCTTCTGGGTTCGGAATGGGACCAGGCGTTTCCCTCTCTCTATAGCCACCTAGACAAGATCAAGTGTAAATACATAAAGTATGTACTTACAGTTGACCTTGGGATCATAGTAAGAGTAGTTTTAAAATTGTTAAAGTCAACGTTATAAATAACTCAAGGATTACATCATTTAATGATATACACTAAATAAGGTAGTGAAGCTTTTGTAAAAAAAGACAAACGTACTATTAGTACTGGTCAGCTAAACGAATTGCTTCGCGTACACATCCAGCCTATCAAGCTTGTAGTCTTCAAGCGTACTTCAGGGATTGTTCATCTTGGAGTTGGCTTCCCGCTTAGATGCTTTCAGCGGTTATCACATCCGAACGTAGCTACCCAGCTATGCCCTTGGCAGGACAACTGGTGCACCAGTGGTTCGTCCAACCCGGTCCTCTCGTACTAGGGTCAGCTCTCCTCAACAATCCTACGCCCACGGAAGATAGGGACCGAACTGTCTCACGACGTTCTGAACCCAGCTCGCGTACCGCTTTAAATGGCGAACAGCCATACCCTTGGGACCTGCTCCAGCCCCAGGATGCGATGAGCCGACATCGAGGTGCCAAACCTCCCCGTCGATGTGAGCTCTTGGGGGAGATCAGCCTGTTATCCCCGGCGTACCTTTTATCCTTTGAGCGATGGCCCTTCCACACAGAACCACCGGATCACTATGACCGTCTTTCGACTCTGCTCGACTTGTATGTCTCACAGTCAGTCCGGTTTATGCCATTATACTCTACGAAGGATTTCCAACCCTTCTGAACCGAACTTTGTAAGCCTCCGTTACTTTTTAGGAGGCGACCGCCCCAGTCAAACTACCCACCAGACATTGTCCTCGCACGAGATAATCGTACGGAGTTAGCTATCAGAATATTCAAGGGTGGTATCTCAAGGATGCCTCATCATAAACTGGCGTCTATGAATCAACGGCTCCCACCTATCCTGCACATGAATATCCCAATAGCAGTGTCAAGCTATAGTAAAGGTGCACGGGGTCTTTCCGTCTTTCCGCGGGTAGGAGGAATTTTCACCTCCACTACAATTTCACTGGATCCCTTGTTGAGACAGCTCCCATCTCGTTACGCCATTCATGCAGGTCGGTATTTAACCGACAAGGAATTTCGCTACCTTAGGACCGTTATAGTTACGGCCGCCGTTTACTCGGGCTTCAATTCAACGCTTCGCAGAGCTAACGCATCCTTTTAACCTTCGAGCACCGGGCAGGCGTCACACCCTATACATCCACTTACGTGTTAGCAGAGTGCTGTGTTTTTGGTAAACAGTCGGGAGGGACTCTTTGCTGCGACCCATCAATGCTTCAGAGAGTAAATCTCTTAACAAATAGGGCACACCTTATACCGAAGATACGGTGCTAGTTTGCAGAGTTCCTTAACAAGGGTTCATCCACGCGCCTTAGAATACTCATCTCACCCACCTGTGTCGGTTTACGGTACGGGCAACATTATATCTCGTTTAGAGGCTTTTCTCGGCACGACAGTATCGACGATTCTAAACGCTCTCCGA
>NZ_JAUIRR010000011.1 GCF_030577135.1 Sulfurimonas sp. hsl 1-7
TTAGATACAGGTGATACAGCGTGGATGATGGTATCAGCTGCATTAGTATTACTAATGACACCGGCAGGGTTGGCGCTTTTTTATGCAGGTATGACAAGAAGTAAGAATGTGCTTAATACTTATGCAATGGTATTAGGAGCATTTGCAGTTGCATTTATCGCATGGATAGCAGCAGGTTATTCAATGGCATTCGGTGACGGTGGTTCAATGCAAACATTTATAGGTGGATTCGGAAACGCATTCTTAAGCGGTATTAACTGGAATGATTTAAGCGGTACATACCCAACTTACGTATTCGTAGTATTCCAAGGTACATTTGCAGCTATTACAGTAGCAATCGCTAGTGGTTCAGTTATTGAACGTATCAAGTTCTCAACATGGATCGTATTCGTTGCAATCTGGACAATCGTAGTATATGCTCCAATTACTCACATGGTATGGGGTGGTGACGGTGCACTATTATTTGATGCAGGTGCATTAGACTTCGCAGGTGGTACAGTTGTACACATGAATGGTGGTCTTGCTGGTTTAGTATTAGCTTACCTAGTTGGTAAAAGAAATGGTTATCCAAAAATTGCAATGAAACCAATGTCTGTAATGTTGACAGCTCTTGGTGCTGCATTACTATGGTTCGGTTGGTATGGATTCAACGGTGGTTCAGCATTCGGTGCAAACGAAGTTGCCGGTTTAGCTTACTTAACAACTACATTAGCTACTGCATTTNAATGGTTATCCAAAAATTGCAATGAAACCAATGTCTGTAATGTTGACAGCTCTTGGTGCTGCATTACTATGGTTCGGTTGGTATGGATTCAACGGTGGTTCAGCATTCGGTGCAAACGAAGTTGCCGGTTTAGCTTACTTAACAACTACATTAGCTACTGCATTTGCTGCAATGGTATGGGTAGGATTAGAGTGGATGGTATTCAAAAAACCAACATTATTAGGTGCTGCTTCAGGTGTTGTAGCAGGTTTAGTTGCAATTACTCCAGCAGCTGGATTCGTTGACGTAACTGGTGCATTCATCGTAGGTGGTGTAGGTTCAGTAGTAGGTTTCTTCGGTGTAGCTGTACTTAAAAAGAAACTTGGTTATGATGATTCATTAGATGCATTTGGTATCCACTTCCTAGCTGGTCTATGGGGTGCATTAGCAACAGGTCTTTTAGCTCTAAACGACCAAGACTTACTATGGGATGGTCCACTAAAAGCTGCAGGTGACAGAATGGGTCAATTTATGGTTCAAGTTGAATCTGTAGTAGTAGTTGGTATCTTCACTTTAGTTGGTACTGT
>NZ_JAUIRR010000012.1 GCF_030577135.1 Sulfurimonas sp. hsl 1-7
AGTGTGTTCTATCAATGTCAAGGCCAGGTAAGGTTCTTCGCGTATCTTCGAATTAAACCACATGCTCCACCACTTGTGCGGGTCCCCGTCTATTCCTTTGAGTTTTAATCTTGCGACCGTACTCCCCAGGCGGAACACTTAATCTGTTAAGTGCATCACCGAAGTAACTAGTACCCCGACGACTAGTGTTCATCGTTTAGGGCGTGGACTACCAGGGTATCTAATCCTGTTTGCTCCCCACGCTTTCACGCCTTAGCGTCAGTAATGTCCCAGCAGATCGCCTTCGCTTTCGGTATTCCTAGTGATATCTACGGATTTTACCCCTACACCACTAATTCCATCTGCCCCTTCCATACTCTAGGTTACCAGTTTCCAATGCAGTTCTATGGTTAAGCCATAGGATTTCACATCAGACTTGGCAACCCGCCTACGCGTCCTTTACGCCCAGTGATTCCGAATAACGCTTGCACCCTCCGTATTACCGCGGCTGCTGGCACGGAGTTAGCCGGTGCTTATTCATATGCTACCGTCATTTTCTTGACATATAAAAGGAGTTTACACACCGAAATGCGTCATCCTCCACGCGGCGTTGCTGCATCAGGGTTTCCCCCATTGTGCAATATTCCTCACTGCTGCCTCCCGTAGGAGTCTGGTCCGTGTCTCAGTACCAGTGTGGCGGATCATCCTCTCAAACCCGCTACCCGTCATCGCCTTGGTGAGCCATTACCTCACCAACTAGCTGATAGGATATAGGCCGATCCCCTAGCGAAAAAACATTTCCCTTTTCAACTTATGAAGAAAAGGAATATCCAGTATTAATCACCGTTTCCAGTGGCTATCCCGGTCTAGGGGGCACATTACCTATATATTACTCACCCGTGCGCCACTCGTCAGCAGAGAGCAAGCTCTCTCTGTTACCGTTCGACTTGCATGTGTTAAGCACGCCGCCAGCGTTCATTCTGAGCCAGGATCAAACTCTCCATAATTGAATTGTTTAATCTGTAGCCCAAGATTTAAAAATCATTGGCTTTGTATAAAGTTATCTACTAACTTATTTAAGTTAATAGACGGTTGTTGTATTGTGTATTATCTCAAGCTCTCGCTTGCTTAGTTTTCAATGATCTCAAACGTTAATCAGTAGCTTCAACCCGAAGTACTTCTGACCCTCTTTCGATGGCCTCTCATCGTTTGTGGACGGGAATTATAGGAGAA
>NZ_JAUIRR010000013.1 GCF_030577135.1 Sulfurimonas sp. hsl 1-7
ATTGAACGTATCAAGTTCTCAACATGGATCGTATTCGTTGCAATCTGGACAATCGTAGTATATGCTCCAATTACTCACATGGTATGGGGTGGTGACGGTGCCTTATTATTTGATGCAGGTGCATTAGACTTCGCAGGTGGTACAGTTGTACACATGAATGGTGGTCTTGCTGGTTTAGTATTAGCTTACCTAGTTGGTAAAAGAAATGGTTATCCAAAAATTGCAATGAAACCAATGTCTGTAATGTTGACAGCTCTTGGTGCTGCATTACTATGGTTCGGTTGGTATGGATTCAACGGTGGTTCAGCATTCGGTGCAAACGAAGTTGCCGGTTTAGCTTACTTAACAACTACATTAGCTACTNAATGGTTATCCAAAAATTGCAATGAAACCAATGTCTGTAATGTTGACAGCTCTTGGTGCTGCATTACTATGGTTCGGTTGGTATGGATTCAACGGTGGTTCAGCATTCGGTGCAAACGAAGTTGCCGGTTTAGCTTACTTAACAACTACATTAGCTACTGCATTTGCTGCAATGGTATGGGTAGGATTAGAGTGGATGGTATTCAAAAAACCAACATTATTAGGTGCTGCTTCAGGTGTTGTAGCAGGTTTAGTTGCAATTACTCCAGCAGCTGGATTCGTTGACGTAACTGGTGCATTCATCGTAGGTGGTGTAGGTTCAGTAGTAGGTTTCTTCGGTGTAGCTGTACTTAAAAAGAAACTTGGTTATGATGATTCATTAGATGCATTTGGTATCCACTTCCTAGCTGGTCTATGGGGTGCATTAGCAACAGGTCTTTTAGCTCTAAACGACCAAGACTTACTATGGGATGGTCCACTAAAAGCTGCAGGTGACAGAATGGGTCAATTTATGGTTCAAGTTGAATCTGTAGTAGTAGTTGGTATCTTCACTTTAGTTGGTACTGT
>NZ_JAUIRR010000014.1 GCF_030577135.1 Sulfurimonas sp. hsl 1-7
GTATCTACGCTGATACCTGCTCCTAGTGTCAATGCGGCGTTCGTGATAAATTCGCTATTTGATGGTGCATCTGTTCCGCTTGGCAATCCTGCCTCATACACTGTTCCTGTTGTATCTGTAGGGCTAACCGTTACATTCGCTACATCTATGCTCAATGTCGTTGTAGCAAGGTCTCCGTCCCCATCCTTTACCGTATAGGTGAACACATCTTGGGCATCTGCCGTCACTGCATTCGCTGTTGATTCATAGGTATAACTTCCATCATCATTCAACGTCAACGTTCCGTATGTTCCGTTTATCGTTGTACCGACTTGTCCGCTCACATCTCCGCTTGCCGTACCTGCCACTACTCCGACCACTGCACCACCGCTTGCCCAGCCATCCGCGCCGGATACATCGTTATGCAACACGCCGTTCGCAGCATCTACGCTCAACGTATGTCCTTCTGTTACGTCTCCGAGATCTGTTGCTACTTGAGGTACATCATCCACGATATTGATATACACTGTATTTGTAACGGTATTCCCGTATGCATCTACTGCTGTATATGTAAATTGATCCGCATCATTGACGGTATTGGCCCCTTGTACAGAACCTGAATTCATTGCCGACGTCAACGCATAACTGAACGTTCCATCTGTTGCCACGCTCCATGTTCCGTATGTTGATGTTCCGCTCTGTGCGGTATCTACGCTGATACCTGCTCCTAGTGTCAATGCGGCGTTCGTGATAAATTCGCTATTTGATGGTGCATCTGTTCCGCTTGGCAATCCTGCCTCATACAC
>NZ_JAUIRR010000015.1 GCF_030577135.1 Sulfurimonas sp. hsl 1-7
CCAACACCGGCAATGCGCCCACACTATAGTTTACTAAATAAATCAAAAATCAAACAAACATTCAATATAGAGATACCATACTGGAAAGATTCACTAGATGAATGTTTAAGAAAAATGGGAGAGATAAAATAATGAAATCTATTTTATTAACAGGAACGGCAGGGTTTATAGGCTCAAACTTCGTGCCATATTTTTTAGAAAAATATCCGGAATATAATGTAGTTAATTTAGACCTTTTAACATATGCCGGAAACTTAGAAAACTTAAAAGAGTGTGAAGGTAACCCTAGATATAAGTTTATTAAAGGGGATATCTGTAACCGTGAACTTGTAGAATTTATCTTTAATGAGTACGATATCCAAGGTGTTATCCACTTTGCAGCGGAATCTCATGTTGATAACTCTATCAAAAACCCGGGAATATTTGTAGAAACAAATGTAAACGGTACTTTTACACTTTTAGATGTAGCGTATAAACATTGGATGGAAAAACCATTTACTTATAAAGAGAAATATAACAAATGTAGATTTCACCATATCTCAACAGATGAAGTTTACGGAACATTAAGTGATGATCCAAAAGACCTCTTCACTGAAGATACACCGTATGCTCCAAACTCTCCATACTCAGCTTCTAAAGCATCATCTGATATGATCGTAAGATCTTATCAAGAGACGTACGGCTTAAATACAGTAATTACAAATTGTTCAAACAATTATGGTC